>CAUJFR010000204.1 GCA_963169885.1 Bacteroidota bacterium | reverse complement strand
GTAAAATGTTTAACCTGATAGTTGCCACTATAACGATTCAGACATTTGATAAAATCATTTGCCGGTAACAATTCTGCCACCTGAGCAAAAACATACTTTCCGGTGTTCATGGGGTAAAATACCCCCAAAAATGCCGGATTTCGCTGAAATCGTTTGAACCCTAAAATCGGCTGAAACCCTTATCTGATAAGACTTTCAAAGAACTTAAATATTCATGTTTAGGACGGCAGTGATGAATAATGAATAATGAATAATGAGTAATGAGTAGCTGATCGGATAGTCTTATAATAACTGAACCCTCCGATTTTCGGAGGGTTCAGTATTTTAAAGTCTTTTCGAACTTTACTCATTACTGATTACTCATTACTCATTGCCTCTACTTTCGGCGGTATCAACTTATACACCACCGGCGTAATGATCCTGGATAACAACGTTGATGAGATCAGTCCGCCGATCAGTACCAGGGCCAGCGGCGAGATCAGGGGATTACTGCTGAGCGCTATGGGCGTTAAACCTCCGATGGCCGTTAAGCTCGTGAGCACAATCGGCAGGAAGCGCAGCTCGCCTGCTTCTTTGATCGCTTCATCGAGTCCCTTGCCTTCGGCCCTGAGTTGATTCGTGAAATCCACCAGCAAAATCGAGTTCTTTACTTCTATACCGGCCAGTCCGATAAAACCAACGATGGCAACAAAGGACATTGGATTACCGGTGAGCCAGAGCATCACCACTCCACCAATTACGCCGAGGGGAATAACAGAGAGTACGATAAGTGTGCTTTTGAACGTGCGGAACTCAAGGATCAGTACGATGATGAATAAGAAGACTGTGGCAATGATCACGGTCATAAAGCCACTGCCAAAAGTTTCTTCCTGGCTTTCCACTTCGCCGGCCATTTTCAGCTGGTAGCCCTCGGGCAGGTTCAGTTGCGGGGCTTTTTCCAAAAACTCCTTGATCACTTGTTGTGCCAGCACGCCTTTGTCGGTGAAAGCGGTTACCACGGCAAAACGTTTTTTATCCAGGTGTTTGATAGTACTGGGACTTGTTTCAAATTCCAGTTGCGCCACCTGGTTGAGCGGGATAGGAGTGCCTGCCGCATTATTGATAAATACATTGTTCAGCGTGTTCAGCGTGGCAAATTTATCTTTCGGGGCATTCACGATGATCGCATAATCTTCTCCCTCGGGATCGGTATACTTTCCGGTTTCCACCCCTGCAATTGCCAGGCGAATGGTTTTGTCAATATCCGCCGTGAGAATACCCAGGGTCCTCGCTTTATCAGTATTGATCCGCAGTTTGATATCCGATTTCAATACACTCACTTCATTCGTTACATAGATGGCACCGGGAATGGTCTTTAACAATTGTTCCGTCCGGGCGGCCATGACCCGCAGACTATCCAGGTTATCCCCGCTGATGCGGACGGCCACGGGTGCTTCGATGGGCGGACCTTGTTCAAAGTCTTTTACTTCAATCTTTGCGCCGGCCACTTTCATAAAACGTTCCCGCAGTTTATCAATCAATGCTTTTTTGGCGGAAGGACCTACTTCGTTATGCAGCTGTACATAGAACTGCGCAAAATCTGTTTTTTCATTTTCAGGAATCACGTTATAGTATATACGCGGATTGCCCTTACCGGTATTGGTGATGAAGTATTCCACTTCTTTTTCCTGCTTCAGTTCACTCTCGACAAAGCGGGCCATTTTATCGGTGGCTTCCAGATTGCTCTGCAAAGGCATATTCACATTGACCAGGAACTGTGGTTTCTCCGAAGTGGGGAAGAGACGGAAACCGATCACTTTGAAAAGCACCAGGGAGGCACCAAATAAAGCAAAGCCAACGAGCAAAGTGGTTACCGGTCTTTTCAGTGATACTTCCAGTAGACGGGTATACGTGCCGCTGATCAGTTTCTTTAAGCCACGCAGGAAAATATTTCCATCCGGATTGTGATTTGTCTTCAGCACTTTGCTGGCCAGGAAGGGCACGATGGTGAGGGAGACAAACATGGAAGCGATCACGGAGGTAATCACCGACATCGGGAGACTGCGGATAAATTCACCCGCTGCTTCGGGCAGGAACACCAGGGGCAGGAAGGCGATCACGAGGGTGGCAGTACAACCCAATACAGCCAGACCGATCTGTTTGGTGGCCTGGATCACGGCTACATTCTTGGATACCCCATCGCGTAACCAGCGTTCGATATTTTCCACGACTACGATACTGTCATCCACCAGCAGTCCCAGGGCGACTACCAGTCCTACGATACTCAGCTGGTTCAGTGAATAGCCCATGGCATTCATCAGTACGATGCCGATACCCAGTGAAAGCGGGATGGCGATCATCACCACGAGAGAGGATCGCGTGCCAAGAGGTAAGAGTGTAATTATCACGAGTCCGATCGCGATCAGGAAATCGGTGCCGAGTCCGCCGAGACGACGGCCCACATTATCAGCCTGATCAAAATGACGGACCAGTTCAATATTAGCCGGGAGTTTTTTGGCAAAGGCTTCAATCACCGGCAGGTATTCCTTTTGTGTCTTGGTAATATTTTCTCCCGCTTTTTGGGCAGCCGTTACCAGCACACAACGGTGACCGTTGACCCGGGTGATATGTTTTTGTTCTTCATAATTGAAGCCCACATCGGCTACATCCTTGAGGTAAACAATATTGCCATTGCCGTTGAATACAACCGTGTTCTGAATTTCTTCCAGGCTTTTATAATCCCCGCTGGTTTTTACATTAAAGCTCTTGGTACCGGCCCTTATACTGCCACCCGGTATATTGGCGGCTTCACTTTGTATATTACCCAGTACATAGTTCAGCGGAATTTTCAAGCGGGCCAGTTTATCCAGCTTGAGGTCCACGCGAATGATTTGTTCCGGCACGCCCCAGTAATCGACTTTCTTCAGGCTCTTGATTTTTTCCAGTTGTTCTTTCAGGTTATCGGCATAAAACTTCAGCCGTTCATCCGATGCATTTTCAGATACGAGAGCAATCTGCAACACACTCACATCGGTGGGAGAGATCTTATTTACTTCGAGTTTATAAATATCCTGTGGCAGTTCAGCCCGGATGGCATTGATCTCCCGTACGAGTTCCTGGTACTTTGATTCTACATTGCTGTTGTATTTGTATTCCACATTGATCACGGCCACCCCATCATCAATCTTTGTCGTGATCCGTTTCAGGTTCTCCAGTTCACTTACTTTTTTCTCAATGGGTTTCACCACTAGTTCCTCCATATCACGGGGAGAAGTACCGGGGTACACCACGATGATGGGGAACTGTGGCGGATTGATCTCCGGGTCTTCAGCCCGGGGCATGGTGAAGAGGGTGGTAACACTGACCACCACCACCATCAGGAAGACCACCAGGGTGAACTGGTAGTTTTTTACAAAAAAGGAGGTAAGACGCATATAAATAGTTTGAGGAATAGTGTGGGTTTACTTCACGGTAATGATGGATTGTTCGCTCAGGTACGGACTGCCGGCGCTTACCACAAATGCATGTCCTTCGAGTCCGCTGGCGATATAAGCCGTGTTGTTGGCGATGGAAGCAATGATCACTTCCACTTTTTTCACGGTGCGACGATCATCGCTTACAAACACAAATCCTTTTTTGCCATTCGCTTCCAGCAATGATTCGTAGGGGATGCTGAAGCCGGCTGTTTTACCGGAAGCCGTAATACCGGCAGTGCCGAACATACCGATAGCGGGTTGTTCATTGCCAAAACTAATCTGCAGTTCAGCTTCAAAGGAGCCGCTGACCGGATCGGCGGCCAGTGATTTTTTGCTCACTATGCCGGTAAATTGTTTGCCGGGAAAGGCATCGATCTTCACGGTGGCTCTATTTCCTTTTTCGAGGATGGCCCAGTCATGATCAGCCAATCCTACACGCAGCACCCATTTGCTGGAAGCCGATGCGGCATTCATGATCAGTAAAGGAGAGCCGGGTCCTGCCAGTTCACCGGCATTGCCAATCTTCTTTACTATAAACCCGTCGGCGGGTGCATAGATTTTTGCGTATTGCTGGTTGAACTGCACTTGCTGCAGGTTCTGCCGCGCGATATCTACACCGGTCTTTGCATTCTGCACTTGTTCCAGGGTAGCTACACTGTCTTTGAAAAGATTCTGGGCCCGTTGGTAATCCCGTTCTGCTTTATCAAGACCGAGTTGTACCTGTTGTACCTGGGCCGCGATCTCGGTGGATTTGAGAGTAGCCAGTAACTGACCGGACCGTACTTTATCCCCTTCGTTCACCAGAACGGATTCGATTACACCGCCGATCTTGAAGGAAAGGCGGGCTTCATTTTCGGTACTGAGTAAACCGGAAGCCCATACCTGGTTGCTGTTGGTATCGCTGAGAATGGGGATCAGTTTAACGGGAATCGTATCTGCTGCCAGCATTGATTTTTTGTCGTTGGTTTTACCACCGCAGGCCTGCAGCAGGAGGGCGAGGGGGAGTAAGAATAAGAGGTTACGCATAAAATAATTTATTGAAGAGTATAAGAAGCGGTTTGTCTTTCGTAATCGGTAAGAGCCAGCCAGATTTTTGTTTCACTGATATTCACCAGCAGCCGTGCATTTGTCAGCTGCGTGCGGGCATCCAGCAGTTCGATATAGGGATTGATACCTTCTTTAAATCCTTTATCGATCAGCGAAAAATATTTCACGGCGGCTTCTTCCTGTTTCAGGGCGGATTGATAATTACCGAATGCGGTCGTTACATTATTACGACTGACGAAGGCGGCCAGTTGCAATTGTTCTTTTACCTGGTCGGTATTCAGCTGCAGGGATTGATTATCCAGTAGGGTCTGTTGTATTTTATACAGATTCCGTTTGCCCTGAAAGAGCGGGATCTGTAACTGAACACCACCGAGATAGAAGAAGGATTTATTGTTGACCGTGAAATCAAAACCCTGTGCGGCCAGGTCGAGAAAGGCATTCAGTCGTGGAGTGCGGTAAGCCTGGTTCAGTTTCAGTACCTGGGCATTGATGGTTTTCGCGATGGAGAGTCCTTTCAGTTCTTCGCGTTTAGATACATCCGCTGTTTCCGGACCGGTAAAGGGAAGGATAGCTTCTTTCAGTTCGGGTGACTGGGAGATGATCGTATCGGTCAGGGGTTTATTCAATAAGAAATTGAAATAGGCTTTTGCGTTACGTGCTTCATTGCGGGCGGTGAGCAACTGGTTCTCTACTTGTTTTACTTCTGCTTCGGCGCGGGTTACGTAAGCGGGCAGACCTTTGCCGTTTTTCAATAAGGATTCATTGCTGCGCAGATTCTGGTTCACCAGTGACAAAGCGTTATCGTAGATCAGGATCGCTTTGCCGGCGGCCAGGTAGTTGAAGTAGGCCATTTTGATTTCTTTTACCAGTTCCCGTTTGTAGAGGTCCACTTCATTGGTTTGCAGACTTACCTGTTGTTGCTGAATGTTCCGGTTTACCTGCAGGGCCGGGTTGATAATCGGCATCGTTGTTTTAATCCGCAGGTCGTAGAAATTATCCGGGTTCAGTTGCTCGGATACATTGCTGATCGGTTTGAAGTTGTTGGAGCCTGTCAGTTGATTGAGGGTCGCATAGACAGGGTTCATCAGGTCGCCCACGGGTATTTCGATGGCGCGGCCACCTTTGGCCAGGGTGTACTGGGCTTCAAAAGCAGTGCTGGGGAGAAAGAGGCTTTTAGCTTCTTTCAGGGCCAGGAGACTTTTGTTGAGGGCGATGTTTTTATCCTTCAGCACCCGGTTATTCGCCAGGGCTTCGTCGATATAGGACTGCGGTACCGGCTGGGCGAGGCCGGACAGTACCTGGACCAGGAGAAGGAGGAGAAGCGTTGGTTTCATTAAATTTCAGTTAAGATTAAACGTCGTTAATTATATAAACAGTGTTCAGTTGATAAGCAAAAAAAATCAGAGTTTTTCCAGCATGGCCACGAATTGTTTGTATCCGTTATCCATCAGTTCTTTGGACTCCATATTTTCGAAGTGGAAGGCCTTACAGCGGTCGCGGCAGTACAGGGCGCTCATGCCGTGCACCATGGACCAGATCGCGAAGGCCATGTAGTTAATATTTCTTCCCTGGAAGCGGCCCTGTTGCTGACATTCGCCGATAATTTTTTTCAGGTAGTCCAGGGTATTATGGCCCATTTGCCAGTCGTCCGGATTTTCCTCATGGCTCACCGGAACCTGTATAATGAACATTAAATCGTAGAAATCGCGGTTATTTTCAGCAAAATCGAGGTAAACAGCGCCCATGGCCTTCAATCGCTCGAAGGGGTCTTGTACGTGTTCGAGGGGCTGCATTTTTTCCAGCATGCGGCGGAATCCCTCTTCGTGGAGGGCGTGAAAGATCTCATCTTTATCCTTATAATAAAGGTAGATCGTGCCAGGACTGTATTCAATATTCTCGGCAATCGCCCGGATGCTGGTGTTTTCGTACCCCTTTTCCAGGAAGAGGCTACGGGCCGCATCCAGGATCAGCGTCCGCATTTCTTCTTTTTCCCGTTGTTTCCGGTTGGCGATGGCCATGAGTGATTGGGTTTACAGGGGCAAAGTAAATGAACGGTGTTCAGTTTTCCAAATTTATTTACCTCACCCCCTACCCTCCGTGTCACCCTTCGATACGACGCAGTAGTTTTATCTCCAGCCCTGAAGTGTTTATTTGGCGTCTACTCCCCGCATTTGGCGGGACAGGCAGGATGACAACGTCATTTCGTTTCTTAGGAGGCTCCGTTGAATTGAATTTTACAACCCTGAGTTATTTTCTGCTTTTCATCTTTCGGAGCTGAATGTTGTTGTCATCCTGAGTAGCCGTTTAGAAAATGCAAAGGGTTGCAGAAAAAGACATCTCGGCGTATCGAAGGATGCACCTACCCAGGCATTTGTGATATTAGTCCCCGTATCTCAAAACAACCTGTAGTTTATTTGCGCAGGATGGATCATCTGTCCTTACTCGTATGCCCAATAGCACCAAACGCAGCAGTATTTTTAAGCATGCGGCATTGAATATGCCTGAAGGGGCAGCGGATGCCTATACCAATGGGTTTTCGGTGCATACCTATATGACGGAAGAACAACTCGCCCATTACCGTCGGCAATCACGTTCTGATTTTATTGCCATTGTACTGGTTACTGAAGGGGAACTGATTTGCAAAGTGAATCTCCGGGAATGTGTGGCGCGGAAGAACAATGTGGTTTTATTATCACCGGGACAGGTTAAGCAACTCGTGCACCTGGAGCCGGGTACCCGGATATCGATGCTGAGTTTTACCCCCGGTTTTATTACGGCGATGGGATTTCCCAAACAGTTCAGTGAGCTGGTGGAGTATCTTTCTTCGGCTACGGATCAGTTATGGGAACTGGAGTCCGGCGATATGCGTACCCTGATGGTCTTGCTGCGCCAGCTTTCAGCTTATACAAAACAGACCAGTGCGCATAATTACGGGAAGGAACTCCTGTATCACCAGTTTTCCATTTTCTTATATGAGATGGCCGGTTTCCGGAAGAAGTACACCCAACGATTAACGGCTGTGGTGTCCCGGAAGGAGAACCTGCTCTTGCGGTTTTCATCCTTAGTAAAGAAGCACTATAAAAAACAGCGGTCGGTGCTGGCCTATGCCCGTCAGCTGCATGTAACGGCCAAGTATCTTTCGTCGACAGTAAAGGAACTTACCGGACAGACAGCCGGAGAGATGATTGATCAGCAGGTATTGCTCGAAGCCCGGTATTGTCTGCATGATCCGGATGCCACGATTGCAGAGATTGCCCATCACCTCAACTTTCCCGATCCTTCTGTCTTTGGCAAATTCTTCAAACGCCATACGGGTGTTACGCCCATGACCTATCGCCGTCAGCAGCTGATGTAAACAACAAAAGCGACATTTCGACCAGAACTGCCGCCCTTTCTCCCTTTTTGAAAGGCCTGTTCCGGTGCAATTTTGTATCCTGAACAGCATACAGCGGACAATGTGTTCATTGTCCTATTACCCGAATTATAGAACAAGGGCTAACAGGGTTCCGGAGCGAAGGGAAGAGCGGAACAGGGAATCCTGTGCCTCAAATAAACGCCTATGTACAGAGTTTTACTTTTTGTTTTTGTCCTGAGTTCGTTTACGGTCCGGGCCCAGCGCGAGCTATTCCTGGATATTACAGCCCACAATGATTTTTTCAATTACCAGGGTACCGACAAGTATTATACCGGCGGACACCGCATTGGGCTGAGTTTCCGTAATCCGAAGAAAGCAGATCGTTTTCATTCGGTGGCGGTACAGCAGAAGATCTATACCCCTTCGGAGATTTCGGTACCGGGTTATACGGCGGGTGATTATCCGTACAATGGTCTGTTGTATCTCAGTTACCGGCAGGGCCGTTTATTCCGCCAGGGTAAGGCCAGTGTTACTGTACAGGTGGATGCGGGTACCACGGGTGCTTCAACCGGAGCAGGCGAAGTGCAGACCGGTTTTCATAAACTGATTAATGACCGTTTACCCCGGGGCTGGCACGAAGTGCTGGAGTTGGGTGAGTTGTTACAGGTGCAACTGGATTTCCGCCGGCTGGTGTATCAGCAGAAGGGTGTGGCGTTTACCATGCTGAAATCATTTCAGACCGGAACCATTTATAACCGGTTGCAGTTTGGGGTGGAGCTAAAAGCGGGAGATGATGCTTATCCTTATCTGCGGCAGCGGGGTGCATTTGCCACGGGGAATGGCAAGAAAAATGGTTTTTACTTTTTCGCCAGTCCGGTGCTGAGTTATGTGCATCGCAACCGGATGTTTGATACGCGGCAGTTGAAGATTGAAACGGACGCTGCTCCTGCCAGCAAGGGTCTGGAGACAGAAGAGCTGGTTGGAACGCTCAATACCGGCTTTGTCTATTTTTCGCCGGGTTTTCAGCTCACGCTTTCTCAGTTTATGAATACGCCGGAGTTCAGGGGTGCCACGAATCATACATATGGGGAGATTGGGTTGCAGTTTCGGTTGTGACGGGGGTGTCACCCTTCGATACGACGCAGTAGTTGGATCTCCAGCCCTGAAGTGTTTGCATGGCGTCTACTCAGGATGACAACGTCATTTCGTTTCTTAAGAGGCTCCGATGAAGTGTTGTTTGAATCCCTGGGACTTTTGCTGCTTTTCAGCTTTTTGAGCTGAATGTTCTTGTCACCCTGAGCGTGCCGAAGGGTGCGAAGCCGAATGTTCTTGTCATGGTGAGCGTGTCGAACCATGAGCCATCCTACCGGACAGGCAGGCGTGCCGAAGGGTGAGGAAACATTCTTTGCACCTAAAGCGGAAAGTTTCTATGGCTTTTATGAATAATCAGACAGAAAGTTTGTTTTAAACTGTTCAAATAAAGCGGCCATATCTGCTTTTCTTCCAATTTGCATATCACCCTATCTAAAGCAGTACCTCCGATTATTATATAGCTATCCGGATAGTCAGTAAAATACTCCCTGAACTTCGCTAATCCCCTGACCATTTTACAATATAGTTTTCAATAATTTGCTCTCTGGCAGATTCAATCCGTTCATCCATTGTTTCTTTCAGGCTCAGGAATAAGGAAAGCGGATCCACATTTCCTTCTTTTGAAATACCGGTGGCAAGAATAGCCGGGTCATATTTCCAGACTTCAATGCAATAAATACCTTCAGATTCATTCTCGTTCTTCAACCGGCCTTTTTTCTGCAAGGCATAGTAATCTCCTTTTTCCATGGCCAGGTAAACTTGTCCTGCTTCAGCCATGTCAGTATATTCTGGCAGGGCTGATTCATTTGATTTTAATAGCAGATAATTGGCTGGCAGCTCATCTGCAAATATCTTTTTCAATACGGGGCTGCTGAGAAAGGATTGTGCGGTATGCCAGATAGTTTGTTTGTTTTTATTGAAGCGGATATATTTCTCTTTAGTTCCTTCCGTTGTACACAGGTTGAGCTTCTTCAGATTTTCCACCGATTTACTGATACCCATGGGTGTATAACCCAGTTTTTCCGCTAACGCTTTTAACGGAAGCGTTTCCATGATTTCGCCATGTAGAATTCTATATAGTATGATGAACTGGGCTGATGGAAGCAGTTTTTCACTTTTTTCCTGTTTTGGTTTATATTTTTCCTGGAGATCCATCAGTAATGATGGCAGGAATAGCTGAGTACCGGGTACAATAAAATTAATACGCCGTTGAATCAGTCTTTTTCGTTCTAAAGACGAAAGTTGATCCAGCACCAGGATAACTTCTTTCCCATTGATATTTTTGACCAGATCCAACATTTTCTCGTATTGCAGACTGGTAAATGTCAGATCGGGCAGACTTTCCGCAAAAATGACTGACTGATTAAATAGCTCAGCCTTTGAAAACCCGAATGACTCCTTTATATAAAAAGGCAGGCGGTCTGTTTCAGGTTTATTTACCGGAAACAGGGTAATTGAAATGCCAAGCACCTCTTTAAGATATTCCCTGAAGTTTTCCATTATTGTTTAATCGTAAACTAAATAACGTGTAGTAAACCTGTTAAGTTTATTACACAAATATAAGTTTATTATACTATAATTCAAATGATTAGTGTAAATTTATACATCGCCCCCCTTCAAATCCCTTATTTTCCCGATACCTCACATATCCCAGTTGATTGGTTAGCAAACGGGTATGACCGATCTTAAACTCCGGAGTATTCTGGTGGTGGTGACCATAAATCCAGTAATCGGCACCCGAGTCATGTATCGGGTCAAAAAGTTCGGTCACAAAGGCACCGTTGAGTTCACTGTTTTTGTACTGGGCCGGATAGTTCAGCAGAGTTGGCACATGGTGAGTAACCACCACGGATTGACCCGGATACGGTATGGCTAACTCACCGAACAGGAAGTTCAATGCCTCCTGGTGAAATTGATTAAACTGTTCCGGGGTAAAGAGGTTGTCCCCGTTTCTTATCTCATGGAAATCGGACAGACCGTGTTGGATCACCCGATGATGCAGGGGAGAGATATGCGACCATAAAGTGGAGAATAGCAGGCGGGTGTTTTCAAGATGAACGACCTGATTATTCAGCAAGGTTACATTACTCTTTATTTTTTCTGAAAATGCACCGCTTCTGTTTCTGATCTCACTGTAATAATATTCATGATTCCCCGGTAGCCAATACGTGTGTTCAAAATGGCCGGATGCCCAGGAAAAGAAGGTAGCATACTTGTCCATTAAAGTAAAGGGCACCACATCACCAGCAAGTACCAAAATATCCCCGATCACAGGTAATGGATTTTTATTGAGGTATATTTTGTTTTCCGGGAACTCCAGGTGAAGGTCGGAGCAGTATTGAATTTTCATATAGGAATATTCAGCTGCTAAAATATACAGGAATTTTCGGGAAAATGGGGACCGTCGCGGGGAAGTTTTTGAATCTATATGTAAGCGGTGCACCTCCCTTCTATACAACCCTGAAAGGGTGTCATTATTATAGTAAAACATTAAGCTGGGGCGCCTTAAACCACGACCTGCCGACCGAAACGAACCTCCTTCGCCAGAGGCTATGGAGGTTAAGAAGTGAAGGTGAGAGGGGTGATACAATTATAGAAGGATAAGCAACAATGCTCCCAACCCCAAAGGGGTTGAACCATTAATAGCCCCGGATGAAATCCGGGGTTATGCGCCCCCACGACCTCCCGGAACCCCAACGGGGTTCAACTAAACTATGGGGTAAGTAGTCCTAATTTCCTGCAACACCTCTTTCTTAGCAGCTAACCCTGCCGTGGCCCTTACCGACAACCAGCAGCTCCGCTTTACCTGGACCGACAATACCGGTTTGGGCAATGCCGCCGCCACCGACCAGGCCATCCTCGTAGCTTATTGCCCGGAAACAAATGATCTGATCTGGACGGGAAACGGTGGGATGCGTGGGGATGGCGAGGGGCTGCTGGATGCGGGGTTGCTGATAAGGGTGATTGGGGGGCGGGGGTATACTTTGCATACGTGGATGTCTTTTAGGTCGGGGGATGGGGAGAGGGTGGCGGATGGGGTGTGGGTGGCGCGTTAGTCTGATATTGCATGCTAAAAAAATTATGAATAAAATTAGTAATACATTGAAATTGACAAGTAGTATTTAAAAAAAATAAAATAGTATCTTTTGGTGATAATCGCATAAAGCAGAATTATTGAATGGAAGACTTTTTTGTACATAATAAAATTTATAAAAGAACAGACATACAAGACAGGTATGGCGGTAATAGGCAGGGAGGAATTGCAGTCTGCGCGAAGTTTCCATTTATTTTAATTTTTTCAGGAGAAGCTGGACATAAACATGGTTATAAGGATCAGTGGGAAAACGACAAGGTATTTTCCTATACAGGCGAAGGAAGATTTAATGATATGGAATTTATAAGAGGAAATTTAGCATTAAGGGATCATATGTTAAATGGGAAACGAGTTTTCTTATATAAGTATGTATCGAGAGGGTTTGTTCGATTTGAAGATGAACTTGAATTATTAACTATAGATTATTTTCAAGGTCCTGATTCAGCAGGCAAAGAAAGGAATGCCATTAAATTTTTCTTTAAACGGGTAGGTGTAAGCATAGATTACCCTGTTGAGCAATTAATAACACAAGATTTAGCAGTTAGTAAAAATAAACTATCTGATACACCAAAAGTTACAGAAAGAGAAGGACTAGTTACCTCAAGAGTTGGTCAAGGGGCATATAGGAAAAGTATTCTTTTTAGATGGGAATTCAAATGTGCAGTTACAAGCTATACAAAAAAAGAGATATTAATTGCATCTCATATAGTTCCTTGGAAATTTTCAACAAACGAAGAACGTTTAGATGTTGATAATGGAATATTACTATCGCCAACATATGATGCATTATTTGATCAACATTTAATTAGCTTTGAAAACTCTGGTAAAATAATTCTTTCGCAGTCGTTATCAAGTACAAGCTATGGATTGATAGGAGTTGATGGAAATGAAAAAATTAAAAATCTTTCAAAGGGAAATGTTTCTTACTTGGAAAGGCATAGGGAGAAATTACTTAATTTTCAGCTCATTTAATCCACTAAGATTTTTAAAAGAACTTCAATATCTATATTGTCACCTGATATCTCATCTGTCAGTTCAATTCTTTCAAATTCATGCCAATCAACATCAATATTGGGATCATATTGATAGTCTAAGAAATGTAAGTCAGGCAATCCCCATTTGCTTGCATAAAACCAAGTGTCGTCAATCAATTTCGAACTAATTAATCTTCGAATCTCATCTATTTCAAGTTTCTTATTGTTAGTGAAAACAATTTCACGAAAGTTCTTGTAGTTTCCCCCATCTCTATACAAGTATGAGAATTTAATATTCATATTCCTTCATTTCTCCGCAAGATACAAATATGACCCTTAAAGTCCGTTGACTTAAAAGCCACAATGACGGACCTTCCAGGTATGGATATAAAGCTAAAAGTCGGTCAGCGCGTCCGTCAATTACGAAAGGAGCTAGAACTATCCCAAGAAGCTTTGGCGCTTAAATCAGAGGTGGATCGAACCTATGTTACGGATGTGGAGGCGGGGAGAAGGAATGTATCATTGGAGATATTGGAAAGATTAATAAAGGGTCTGGATGTTTCAGTTGCTGATTTTTTTTATTCAAAAGAGTTTAAAAAATAATGGCAATTTATCCTGGAGATATTATTTCACATGCTGAAATGTGTATAGAAGAGGGATTTAGTCTTCAAAAGGGAATGAATTATCGAGTCAAAGGGAGAACAACTGTAATTCTCATGTCACTTCGTAAGGGTGCGCCCTATGCAGATAGGGTTGAAGAAGATGGCAAAGTCTTGATATATGAAGGTCATAATGTACCAAAGAACTTAGCTAGTGATCCCAAAGCAGTAGATCAGTATGAGTATACTCCACGAGGAACCTTAACTGAGAACGGAAAATTTTTTCACGCGGCAAAGCGCTTTAATGATGGCAACGAGCCTGCAGAGCTAATTAAAGTGTATGAAAAAATTAAAGATGGAATATGGGCATTCAATGGAGTTTTTGAACTTATAGACGCATGGATTGAAAAGTCTGGTAATAGAAATGTTTTCAAGTTTAAGTTACTTATTACAGACAGGACAATAGACCAAAAAGAACAAAGAGAATTTGAGTTAAAAGATTTAGATCATAATCGAATGATACCAACATCGGTAAAGCTTACAGTTTGGAAGAGAGACAATGGTAGGTGTGTACAATGTGGTAGTACAGATAATTTACACTTTGATCATATCTTACCTTATTCTAAGGGTGGTACCTCATTAAAAACAGAGAACATACAATTACTATGTGCAAGGCATAATTTAAGTAAAAGTGATAAAATATTGTAAGAAGTTTAAAATCTATTTTTTATGTAGGACTCCATGACAAGATTCACAAACTGATATTAGCCAATGAATTGGTTCTCTACCAATATTCCATTTTGCATATCTTTTATGATGCACTTGTGTTGCACGCGCGCCACATTTTACACATTTCCAATTATCTCTTTTTAGTACTACATAGCGTTTTCTTTTCCAAGCTTCGGATTTTAAATATACATTTATATAGTAGTCTTTTCGCCTTTTTCGATTAACCTCAAATATCTTTCTGTCTATTAAATATCCTAGGATTATTACAAGTATGATGATTATAGCAGGCATAATCACGGATTTAATTTACTCCCCACAATTTAATAAAATATTCATCTTCCTCCTCAATACAAACATAATTGCATTTGCCGTTTAAACATTCTTGAATACCCGTTTTTGACTTTGTATGCTGAAACGAAGCAATTTCCTCGCACCGTGAACCACAATGAGGACAAGTGAAGGGTTGGTCGTTCATGAGGTATATTTCTAGAGGTTTAAAGTATGCAGCTTCCATTTTTCGGTAATACTACTACTTTGGGGAGTTTGACTATTTGTGTTTAAGTCACACTTATGTAGGTTAATAGTTGAACCCCTTCAGGGTTCCAGGACATAACGCTATCCCATACCCCGGGTTGACACCCGGGGCTATTAATTGTTCAACCCCGTTGGGGTTGGGAGAGATGCTAAATTGAAGAACCTTCCCGCTTTTCACCCTACGAAGCGTAATCACCAATCCCTTCTCCTGCAGCCTGCCTGCCGGTAGCTTATCCTTACCTAAATTTGAGGGTTGATTTTGAATAAGATACGGAACTTTGACTGCATTATGCATGTAACCCTCCGGCCAAGTACATATTTCCTGATTCAGCGCGCTCCCATAGCTTAGCTGCTAAAAAGTTATGGGAGAAAATTTATCACAGAAGAGCCGGAAGTTCCGCAGCAGAGCTGAGATATTGGAACTTATCAGCCAGCA
>CAUJFR010000203.1 GCA_963169885.1 Bacteroidota bacterium | reverse complement strand
CACCGGGTTTTTTCACGAGGTCCCAGCCCTGGTAATCGACCGAGGACCCGGGATTATTCATCATCAGGGAAACGGCTTTGGCCAGGTCCATGGTGGAGCCACCACCGATACCGATCACGCCGGATACGGTGCCGAATTCTTCTTTGAGGTCGTTGGCCAGTTTATCTACGTAGGTCGTCTTGGGTTCGTAAGTCACATCGGCAAAGATCACTTTATCATTACCACGGAGGGGGATACGGGAAACGAGGGGTTTGCCTTCGAAGAAATGGTCCACGAGGAAGATCATGGGTTTGCCGTCCTTACGGTTGGGGGCCAGGATTTCATCGAGCTGGTTGAAAGAGCCGCGGCCGTAGATGACGTAGCCGATCATTTTGAAATTGCGGAAAGCCATAGAGAGAATTTCGGCAAAATTAGTATAATTCAGCCTTCGGCTGAAAGGTAGCCACGGATTTCACAGATTAGCACGGATTGATTTGCCTTCGGCAAATGGGGTTGGCCACGAAAACACACGAAAGACCACGAAAAATACAGGGCCACGGATAACACGGATAAACACGGATTCAAGAAATATTTCTCAGGAGGGGCTGTTGACTACTAACTACCGACTACTAACTCCCGACTAGTCTTCTTGGACAATTACAACAACTTGGCTGCTTTAGTCAAGTCCTCCGGCGTATCAATCTCTACGCCCATGTAGTCGACGACGATCATGCGCATGGGGATACCGTTTTCGAGGTAGCGCAGGCATTCCACTTTTTCAGCGGCTTCCAACGGGGTCATGGGCCAGCTGGTGAAATCGAGCAGGGCCTTTTTGCGGAAGGCATAGACCCCGATATGTTCGTAGTAGGTGGTGGGAAAATTTTTATCACGCGGGTAAGGAATCACGCTGCGGCTGAAGAAGAGGGCATTCATGTTATTATCGACCGCCACTTTTACAAAATTGGGATCATCGATCTCTTCCTGTTTCGTCAGTACCTGCATCATAGAGGCTACCTGTACCGTTGGATCTTTAAACTGGTTGAGCAGCTTTTCCAGGGGTTCTCTTTTTACAAACGGGGTATCGCCTTGTACATTGACAATGATATCGACTTCCATGTCTGCCGCGGCTTCGGCAATGCGGTCACTCCCGCTCTCATGTTCATGTTTACTCATGACGGCCTGGCCCCCGGCTGCTGTGATTTCCGTGAAAATGATCTCGCTGTCGGTCACCACCACCACTTCGTCGAATAAACCGGTGGCCACCGTGGCATCGTAGGTATGACGGATGACGGTTTTATCACCGAGTAATTGCATCAGTTTGGCCGGGAAACGCGTGGCGCCATAGCGCGCCGGGATCATGGCGATTTTTTTCATGTTGCAAATCTACACACCTGAACTGAAGAAAATAACTAATTGGTTTTCGAGCAGGTAAAGCTGGACTTCATAAATGGCACCATCTTCATAGGAGATGGTGATCCGTTTGAACCAGGGATGATCACCAATCATTTCCTTTTCTACCGTAATACTATATTCCCGGTCTCCTTTTTTGAAGTTCCGGCTTTCGGTTGGGAACTCCTCTTTTTCTCCAAACACTTCTTTAAACTCCGGTATCAGCCGCATCAGTAAAAAGCCGTTTTCAAGGGAGAAATCGGGCAGGAACCAGGTATCGGAACCATATTCATAGCCCATGAACCGGTGCCATTCGGCCCCGTTCTTATAAAGTTGTTTTTGGATTTCATAACCGCCTTCTTCAATATTCTGCTGTTCTCCCTCTTTTACCACCAGCTTATTCCCGAATGGGGTGTAGACCTGTTTGAAGTAATCCGCCATTTCTATTACGGAGGCTAGTTTTGGTGGAGCTACAGGTAAGAGGTAGGAACCTACAATATAGCCGGTCTTATTATTGAATGTGACTTTTTCCCAATACCCATGCATGCCTTCGGTTACCACCGTTACCAATTCCTCATCCGTGTTCAGGATTGATAACTTTGCTCCGTAAGGAATCTTGTCCAGCACTTTGGCACCAATAGCCGGTTTCTCCCGGATACTGAGACCGGATTTAGCGGCCACCCAGGCAATGCGGGTTTGTGCCTGGGTTAGCAAAACGGAGAACAGGCAGAGAAGGAGAATGATTTTTTTCATAGAGGAAATTTAAAGTCTGAGGCAGAAACTGATATGCTTGAATTCCGGGCTACCAGGATTTTGGAAGCAATGGTTTTATTTCTGTAAAAAGCAGGCTGCCATCGGGGCATACTGATAAAAGCAGTATAAAGTTCACGCTCTTCTTCAGGAGTTAGACGATTAATGTCTTTGGGAAATTCAATATCGGTAACAACACCAGCATCATTAATACATACCAGCAGGTAAACCGGTTTATTGAAATTATATTTAATACTATTGAAGCCCATGCTGACAATATCCACCAGTTTTTTCTGTGCGAAATAGTAGACCGGGGCTGCATTGCTATTCCAGTACTTTTTTATCTTCTTAATCACAGAATTATTGATTGTACTATCAGGATCCAGTTCGATCTGGTAGGTGCTGTCAGATGTATGGATAAAATCACCGGTATACTTTTTATTGTTTTCATAAACAATAAATGTTTCACGGTCATCCTCCATTGGGAATCGGATAAAAGCTGTATCCGTGTTTTCATACCAGCAGACAGGCCCCGAAATCCGGTTGTTTTCAAAGCGGCAGCTCAGCCGGATATTTCCTTCCCGGTCAAGAAAGACCCAGTCACCCTGTTTCCTTTTCTGTTTATCCAACCGGTTTATTTTTACTTTATTGATGGTAATTTCAGATTGTGTATAGGCGGGCAGTGTCAAAAAAAGTAAACTGCATACAAGAAGGAAAGGCAACTTACCGAAAGAAATTACATTCATAAAATAAAAGTACAAAGATCTTAAACATCCTGCTTCTTGAATGGATTTGTTAACAATGAAAGGATATCCTCATCTTTTTCTGCAGGATAATAACGGTCCAGTCCGTATTTCAATTCTTTAGTATCAAGAAAGGAGAAGGTCCCCAACAAGCGGTCCCAGATGGAAAATACTGCGCCATAATTGCTGTCGGTAAAGGGCTGTTTCCAATGATGATGTACTTTATGCATATTGGGGGAGATGAGGATATAACTAAGCGCTTTGTCCAGTCCCTTGGGTAAATTGATATTGGCATGGGTAAAAGCTGTGGCCAGTACCACCAGGGTCTGGTAGATCATCACCGCATACATCGGGGCGCCGGAGACGAGGATCAGGAGCATGAAGAAAATACCTCTCAGTAAACTATCTCCCGGATGATGGCGAAGACCGGTGGTGACATCCACATTGGTATCGCTGTGGTGGATCAGGTGAAAGCGCCAGAGGAATTTGTTTTTGTGCATGATGAGGTGTACCAGCCAGCTACTGAAGTCGAGGGCGAGTACGCCAATAATAATGGTAACCAGCACACTGGTATTAAACCAGTACACGAGTCCAAATTGTTGGGACAGGCACCAGTCCGATAGTTTCACGATGATCAGCGCCAGTCCGGTATGCAGGACCAGGTGCAGTACGGTGAAGACGAAATTCACGCCGGCATGGCGCAGTTTATTCTTCTTATACCGCAGGGGGATCAGTGGGATCGCGCCTTCTATTATCCAGAAGAAAAGCAGTCCGCCTACAAGAATCGCCAGCCGTTCGAGGGGGCGTTGTTCGAGGTTTTGGAAATAGTGCAAGAGGTTGCTCCACATAGCAAGAGATTTCGGGAAAAGATACGAAGGAATTGGGGTTTGAGCGATATACAACAGGCTGTTGATAGGCAAAATGTAAATCACAATACACCCCTACGGGGTGAAAAGGGGGTACAACTTATCTTTTTGTACCTGTTACCAACAATACACCCCTACGGGGTGAGATGGAGATGTCGTAATGCCGGATTATTTCTACCAACAATGCACCCCTATGGGGTGGAACGGCAATTGTTTAAATCCGGACTGCTGGATGATTCGGAAGTTGTGGAAAGTGAATGATGCGTTTTTTCAGTGATAAAAACAACAATTCATAAATTGAATACCGGTTGTTACTCTTTTAGATTTTCATTCACCCCGTAGGGGTGTATTGTCGGTAGCACAGGGAAGAAGTTTAATGACCGTCTCACCCCGTAGGGGTGCATTGTGATTATCTAAATCAACCATCATTCCTCTTTACCTATCTCAAACTCACACCCGCAATCAAAACAATGATTGACTTTGTCAGGGGCGACGGCATAATCTCCCAGGCCGAACGTGAGGAGCGCGGTGAGCCAATTGCTGGTTTTACGGGGTGTACTGACCTCTTCAATGTTATGCGAACCACATTTGGGACAGGCAACAGCCGCCCGGGCCTCTTTACGTAACTGGTTGAGGATATCGGCAGCGCGTTGGGCCTGGGAGCGTGCCACCATCAGTTTGATACCACCCACCGCATTGGTCAGGATGGGATCGATGGTCAGCGTGTTTTCATCCTTGAGCCAGCAATTGATCCCTTCTTCTTCCAATACGCCACGGGCAATATGGGCATCCACATAATTAGTATACGCATTGATCAGTATAAAGTCTTCCATATATTACCTCCCGTATTCATCACCATACTCCTCCGCATATTTCTCATAGCGTTTGATCAGGGCGATGTTCTTTTTTTCGATGTCCGTCAAAAATCCTTTGATGTCGGTGGTATTGGGTACATACCAATCCTCCAACTCAAACTGCTGGCGCAGGTGCTTTTTATTAAAACAAAAACCATGACGGGCAAAGATCTCATTGCGCATGAACTCAAGGTCTTCCTTCATTTCATTCTCCACATCCGCAGCTGTGAGCAGTCGCTGGGAGGCCATGGGATAATTACCGACCGCCGGATCATAGCTGAATTTCTTGCGGTCGAGGGTAAAGGTTTTTGCCGGACGTTTGGTATCATTGGCCGTAAAGCTACCCGTAATGGTATCTGCTTTGGCCGGATCTATGGTTATAGCAAACACTCCATCATCTTTATGATCACCGGGTTCAGCGGCATGGATTTTCCATATCGTATTCTCTTTTTTAATAGTGCCAGCGAAAGGACGGTCATTACCAGCCACAATGGAACGACCCTGTACAGAATCTCCTTTGATCGAACTGATCAGTAAAGTGATTTTGTTTTCGCCAAAGGCACCTACAAAGGAACCAAGCCGGAAATCGGGTTGATTATTGGTACCCGGGGTATCCGCGGGCTTTTCGGTTTCTTCGTTTTTCGTTTCGGCGCTGCCGGCTTTTTTGTCTTTGCAGGAAAAAAGGGTGAAGACGGCCAGTAACATTAAAGCAGCGGGCAGGTGGAAGGAACCGTTATTTTTGTAGTGCATAGATAAAGTTGTATTTAAAAATAAGATAAAATTATCAGCCGCACCAATATCATCAATGTATCGCTCCTCCTGGGCCTGGCTTTTTTTACCTGGCTGATGGCGACTATAACAGTGGCCTACCTGCCGTATAATACGGATGTGGGTTTCCTGCGGATCAAGCAACAATATATCACAATCAATGAATGGCGGGTCGCTTTCTTTATTCATGTATATGCGAGTATGTGGGTGCTGCTGGCCGGGTTCACGCAGTTTTCCAGATCACTTCAACAGCGTTATCCCCGGTTGCATCGCGGGATGGGATACGTGTATGTGGCCGATGTGTTATTTATCACCGGTCCGGCCGGATTACTGATGGGTTTTTATGCCAATGGGGGATTAAGCTCCCGGATCGCGTTTGTGCTGCTGGCGGTATTGTGGATTTATTTCACGGCGATGGCACTGGTAAAAGCCCGGCAGAGAGATTTTACCGCTCACCGTAATTATATGATCCGCAGTTATGCCCTGACCTTATCAGCCATTACCCTGCGGGCCTGGAAATACGCCATTACCAATACGGTGGAATTACCGCCGATGGATGTGTACCGGGTAGTAGCCTGGGTGGGCTGGGGACTGAATCTGTTGGTGGCGGAATGGATGATACGCCGCAGATCAGGATTTTTCCGGTAAGAAGATACCTGAAAGCAGTAAAGGTCAGCAGCTGATACTACAAAACCTCAGACCTGGGTCTTCAATGTATCCTTCAAACCACTTGTTGCTTTCTCCACTACTTTATACACTGTTTTTACGGGTACTTCTTTACCATTAATTAAGGCCGTACCAAACCCGGTGAATACGGTTTGTGTAACAGGTTGGAGAGAACTGCGGTTGCGGATATTACTGCGTGACGTGCTGATACCGGTTTTTTGTTGCGGTTCAGTCAGGTTGCCTTCCTTATCCAGTATTAATTCATCTGAAATTTTTGTAGTCACATCCGTTTCATAAATCCCATCTCCGTCGAGATCTGCCTGAACAGCTATAGTGCGTAAGGACTGACTGTTTTGTGATGCCGTGAGTTTCACGACTCCTTTGCGGTAGGTGCCATCTCCGTTATCCTGATCGATATCAATCACACTGGCGGTTTTATTCGAACGCGTTGAATTGTGATCCTGTGCCTTGCTTCCCCCATTGCCGCCTCCGCCATTTCCGGGATCTGGTGCGGCAATACTGGCTGTTTTATTAGAGCGGGTTGAATTATGATCCTGTGCTTTGCTGCCACCATTTCCTCCGCCGCTACCTCCCGGATCAGGAGCCACTCCGCTGGCAGTCTTGTTGGAACGCGATGAATTATGGTCCTGTGCTTTATTACCTCCGCCGGTGGAAACAAACGTTACATCCTCTACAAAGACCTTTTGTTCAACTGTTAATGTATAACTCCCTGCTTCCAGATCAGTAAATTCAAACGCTCCGTTTTCATTGGTGGTACGGGTCAGCATCTGTCCACCCGGGTTCTTACCTCCTTTTACGATTATACCACCGATCGGGGTACCCGGCCGGCGCGATACGGCCGCTGAAATCACAGCTCCTCCCGGAAGGGCCCCGCCCAGTAACCGGATATTGTTACCTGCCACCAGGTCTGTCACCCCGTCTCCATCCACATCACCGGCATCTGCTGCAATCCCTTTTGTGTTGGAGCGTGAAGTATTTATAGTTGCTTTCTGCATAAGCAAGCTGTCCTCCTCTTTTGTATTCAGCTGAATCCGCAGTGAAGAATAAGTGGACTCAACTGTTCCCATCAGGTCCGCACTCTTGGCCATATAATACTGATACCCTTTTTTGCTTAAAAAAACACCGGAAACCACCACTATATAATCCCCATCCGGTACATGGGCAAAAAAGAAATCACCATTGGTTTCGGTAGTTGTTTTTGCCAGGACCGCTCCATTATGTGCATCTTTCAAATAAACGTTCAGGCCGGCAATGCCATCACAATCCTGATCCTGTTTACTTTTTTCGTGCAGGGGATTATTGGCTGAATTGCCTTTATCATTATATAATGGGTTACTCTTTACACCTGCGTTCTGACTTTCATTATACATCGGGTTGTTATGGCCGTTTACCATTTCCACATTTTCACCAGCCAGCTCATTACCTGCAAAATAGGGGTTGTTTTGTACGTTGGATAACCGGACTGTTGTGGAACAGGTATCACAGGCATTTCCACTGCCTTCCCGGTAAATAGGCTGATACTGCCGACGACCAGTGGCCATCCCACTTCCTTTATCTCTTCTGCCGGTGGCCATTCCGCTGCCGGCTTCTCTTGAATAGAGGGTAAGCACCGAACCAATACCCGGACTGGGGTTACTCACCGTCATACCAGTAGAAGCATAAGAGGCAGCTGCAGCACCACCCGGACCACCAGCTAGTTTGGTAACCGATTTGTTGGTAACAATACCGGTAGATTTTTCAGTTGACCAACTGATATTCCCTGAAATAATATTTTTCCCCTGTGCCAATGCCCCGCCTGCTGCATGCAATCCCTGATTCACTTTTTCTCCGAATGTGGAGCCCTGCGTTTGCTTCCCTGCATTCGTACCACCGGGTCCCTGTAATCCCTGATTCACTTTCTCCCCGAATGTGGCCCCCTGGGTTTGTTTGGGTGTGGTAACATTCATCGAAATGCGGTTAGGCATTCCTGTTGAAAGATTCCGTTGATAGGCCGCTGCATCATCCGGACAGGCAAAAGTCATTTCGCTGGTGGTACCATCGGGATTGGTTACACGTTGGGTTACCGGACCACAATTCGATCCTGGCTCCGGCATTTCCACTACATCTGTAATTGTCACTTCTTCAGTTACTATTCCAGCCGAACGACGGCCGGTTGGTAAACCACTGGCCGCATCGCGGGTACGTCTGCCCGTAGCTAATCCGCTCGAGGCGTCCCGGTTGGACATTGTTGATCTTCTGCCGGTGGGTAAACCACTAGCTGCATCCCGGGTACGCCTGCCTGTTGCTAAACCACTGGCTGCATCCCGGGGTGATTTAATAGTATAGCGGATACTGATACCCGCCATCAGGTCAGAAATATTACGGGACAACTTGAGTCCTTCGACCCCGCTGCCCCGGCGCAAATCAAAATTCTGCATCTGTGTTTTGGTACTCATATAATCTGCCCCAAAGCCAAATGACCAGGTATCGGATTTATTACTATACTGAATGCCCACTCCGGTCTGAAAACCGGGATAAATACTTTTTGTCGTGGCTTCATTGCGGTAAATCGAACGCTGGGCCCCCTTCTGTTGAATATTCACCAGGCCTCCATTATTAATAAACAACCCGCCTTTCGCATGGGCAAACAATTGTACACTATTTCCCCAACGCAGGGAAGGACCAATCAACAGGTACATACTCTGCTGGGCAGATTTATTGATCACCAGCTGATCCTGTGGAATACTGTTACGTTTTAAAAAATCATTGATCAATGCATCATCGGCCGCCGAACTGCTGAAACCGGAGACCATGCCCAATCCGACATTGCCGAAGAAATAATCCCCACCGAACTTAATCCCGGCCCCGCTTCCCCTGAACAACAGGGAATCTGTGCCTTTATCCATCGGCGAAGTGTACACCGGCGAAAAGAAAATACTCATTCCGCGGGTATGATTACTGCGCGACGAATTCTGGTTAAACGATCTCGTTTCCTGGGAAAACAAAGGGACAGACAATAGAAGACTAAAGGCCGTAAAGGCCATGGCAGAGGTGATGGTTTTCATTGTATCTGATTTACAAGGAGTAATGTACGGATTTGTTTTACTAAATGCAATAGCTTAAAAAATGAGCATTGGTTTTCAATGAACTATGGCAAAGTACGCGGTACGAGGTACGAAGTACGAAAACAGTACGTAAAACGAGGAGCTGCTTGTTGATTTAGAAAAATGCTATCAGGATGGGCTGTTGACCTGACACCTTGCAGCTGACACCCGACACCTGACACCCGGCACCAACTATAAATACAAGGTCCCTCCTCCGTCGGGATGACAAGTTTGGCGGGGGGTAAAAAGGGGAAATACAAGATTTCTCGCTGCGCTCGAAATAGCAGCACAATCTGTTAATTTAGATTCAACCTTCTTAGTAGGTGTATTGTCCGAGGCATCGGACTACTAACTACCGACTACTAACTGCGAACTGCGAACTATTCCTCCAGCCGATCCACGCACCCAAACTCCTTCTTCAGCTGATCATCATAATGATCTGCCTGCTGGAAGAGCTCGCGGAAAGCGGCTGCGCCGTTCTCGCGGGTCATATCGAGGTCGTAGATGATGCGACTGAGTACGATATTCTGCTGTACGCAACTGAGTACGACTCCTTTTGTCCGGAAATTTTCCTGTAAGAGGTATTGATAAAGTGGCTTGATCTTCGTGGGATCGGCCGGCATCTGGCAGAGATAAGCATCGCCGGCAATAAAAAAATTCTCCGCATTATAAGTGATCTTGATCTTGGCAGAACCTTCTCTTACACTCCAGTGATTCACCCCTTCGCGGGCCAGCCGTACATCCTTGCCCAATTCTTTGAGTATATCTTCAATAAGCTTGGCCGATCCAACCGGTTCCACTTCTTTCTCGGGTATTTCGGGCAGCTTCACTTCGGTTCCACAATTGGGACAATACTTAGCCGTATCAATGGTTGAACTGGTTACCACCGATCCGCAACTGAAACAGCGGGTGGATGCCTGCCCTTTGTTCGGCTGGTATAATTGTAAGGCTTCCCGCAGATAGATAACCGGAAGTGCAAAACCAAGGTTATCTCCGCCACGGATGATAAAGGAGTTTACACCAATAATTTCCCCGCTCATATTCACCAGCGGACCGCCACTGTTGCCGGGATTAATAGCCGCATCAATCTGGATAAACTTTAGCCCGTCACGGATCCGGTCCACTTTAGAGATCACCCCCTGCGTGGCGGTATAATTCAGACCAAAGGGATGACCGATGGCTACAACTGCGTCCCCGTCCTTCATCTGTTCATAGGTCCCCAGCTGCAGTTCGGGCAGTTCAATATTTTTCGGAGCTTCGAGAAAAGCCAGGTCATGTTTACGGTCCGTATACCAGACCCGCGAAAGTGCTTTATCAAATGTCTTACCTGCAATCGTCACTTCCGCATTCTCCGCCACCACATGATCATTGGTCACGATCAAATCAAACTCTTTTACATAAAAGCCTGTGCCCGTTCCGGTGGAAGTGGCAATCTGAATAATCGCGTTCTGGTATTTTTCAATAATGAGTTGCGGGTCCATGTGCAGGGATTAAACTTATTTAGGCTCCATATTTAAAAACTCCATCTCGTTGGTAAATGTGAGATTGAAATTTACCAGGCTGTCATAGCGCAGGTTCTGGGTTTTGAAATCCATCAGCGGGTACTTTTCCTTCCAGCTGTTTTGAATGGCAAAGATTTTATCCGTGATTGCCTGCTGCCGGAACTGGTTACTGGCGGCATCATAATATACCGTTGAAAAGCCGAGTGCGGAAAAATAATCCGGGTAGTTCACCATCATATATAAATGAAACAATTCTGTAATGGCTTTTGGCAGGCTGTAAGAATACTGGCAATAGGAAATTCCATATTCAGTGATCTGGCAGGCTATACCCGGGTAATTATTGTCCCGGTACCAGACCATGTTCTGGTTGGCTGCATGAATTGAATCACTGATCGTTTTATACGGCTGCGGGGCAACAATCGAAAAGGTATACTTGGAGCGGAACAGATAACCAATCACTTCCTCTTTCGAAAGTTCACCGAGTTTCCGGTATTCTTCAGTCATATCCCGGTTCTTTTCCGTAACGGGACGCTCATCTTTCCTGAAATAAATAGTAGTGATTTTTTCCAGCCGGTTCAGCAGTTTACCCTCCGGAGCAATCATATAATCGATCCGGTAGGAAAGGGAAAGCAGGAGATAGGCGATCGCCCCGGAAAACTTATCCGCATCAAGGCCATTAATCGTCTCCAGGGTTTCTCCGATCCATTTTTTGAAAAAAGAATACTTTACTTCTTTTTCGGCTTCAGACAATGGGGTCACGTGATCGTCGTCGGTATTTTCCAGGCTGGCAAAATCCTGTACCAGCAGGTCATCCTGTTTATCGGCCTTGGTGGAGAGTTCTTTCAGGCCGTAATACAGTTTACTCGGACTGGCCGTGAATGCATCGCTGTCAAAACGCATGCAAAGCCGGCCGGTATCCATCGCATAACGGCTGTAATAGAGGGTGAAATTCATCTCCAGGAGGCGGCGCATCACCGGAATGGACGGTTGAGGCATCCGGGCCAGGGTCACTTCGGCGTTTACTACGGTCCCGTTGAAACTGCCCCGGACGATTTTGGAACCCTGACTGAGTTCAAAGCGGCCTTCGGCCCCGTTACGTTCATAGACCACATTCCCGGCCACGTCATCCCGCAGGTAGTCAAAAAAGGCATCCAGGCTTTCGGGGTATTTCTTCTCTTTAAACAGGTTGTCCGCGTCGGTCCAGCGGTTTACCTTGGCCGGCGGCTTATTATTATCCGAATAACGGCCAAAAACGACCCCAGGTTCCGGTGTTTCCACGGGCTTTTTCTTTCCCCAGCCAAATAGTTTATCAAACATTGGTGAATTTTGGATCAGGCAATATTAAAACAAGATAGGGTAAGACGGCCAGATTGTCAATGAAATCCGGGATGAAAACAAGTATTCCACAGTGGCGGTGAATTGATTGCCGTATGTTAAAAATCAGTAGTTTCGCCCCATTCAATTCATATTATGAAATTCATAGCCTCTTCTTCAGCCCTGCTGAAACAACTGCAGCATATTTCCGGTGTGATCAATTCCAACACCGTATTACCGATCCTTGAAGATTTCCTCTTTGAAGTGGAAAAAAACAGGCTGACCGTAGTGGCCACCGACCTGGAGACCGTGATGCGTGTTCAATTGGAAATTGAAGCCAAAGACAGTGGTAAAGTGTGTATTCCGGCCAAAATCCTGATGGATTCGCTGAAAAACATTCCCGATCAGCCCCTGACGTTCAATATTGACAAGAATTTTGCCATTGAAATCACCAGTGATAATGGTAAGTACAAGGTAATGGGTGAAAATCCGGACAATTTCCCGAAGGAACCCACGGCCGACGACACAACTTCTTTTACCATGATGGCCTCGGCCCTGGTTACGGCGATCAATAAGACCCTGTTTGCCACGAGCAACGATGACCTGCGTCCTGCCATGACCGGTGTGTTCTTTGAACTGGATAAAAAAGGCCTGCAGTGTGTGGCTACCGATGCTCACCGCCTGGTACGTTACAAAAGATCCGATGTAAAATGTCCCAAAACGGACTCTTTCATCGCTCCCCGCAAGCCATTGAATCTTTTAAAAGCCGCGATTCCGTCCACTGATGAAGAAATCACGGTGAGCTATAACAGCAATCATCTTTTTGTGAAGCACGGTACGACCCAGATGAGTTGCCGCCTGATTGACGCCCGCTTCCCCGATTATAAAGTGGTGATACCGGCCGACAACCCCTATCGCCTGACCGTCACCAAGAGCGATTTTCAGAGTGCGCTCCGTCGTGTTAGTGTATTCAGTAACAAGAGCACCAACCAGGTAGCGCTGAGTATCAGCGGCAGTGAACTGCAACTGGCTGCCCAGGATGTGGATTTCAGTTTTGAAGGGAATGAGCGGATGAAATGTCAGTACAATGGTGAGGACCTGATGATCGCCTTCAATGCCAAGTTCCTGATTGAAATGCTCAACGCCACCGACAGCGAAGAAGTAAATATGGAATTGTCCACGCCCACCAAGGCCGGTCTGATCAAACCTACCGACCAGGATGAGAACGAGGATCTGCTGATGTTGGTGATGCCGCTGATGTTGAATCAATAGTAGCGTCTATACTGAAAATTGAACATTGTATAATGAATATTGATCATTGAGTTACTAAGAAAGAAAATGTTCAATATTCAATGCTCAATTTTCAAATTACATTGAATACCCATTGCGGGTTATACCTGGCTTTGAAAGTCTCTCTTGAAAAAGGGGGGCTTTTTTTTGTTAGTGTTACCCTTCGATACGTCCCCCACATATGGCGGGATAGGCAGGATGACACGGGCATCGTCCTACGATTGCGGGAAGCTGTGGAGAGTCTTTCATTTACTGCCAACCCCGAAGGGGGTTGAACGATTAATAGCCCCGGGTGTCAACCCGGGTCAGGTTACCACAATGATCCCTGGAACCCCGGAGGGGTTCAACAAATTATGTTTCCTCAATGTTACCCTTCCCTTCGATAAACCTGCCTACCGGATAGGCGGGCTCCATTCACTAAAATTTACAAGGGTTTTAAAATCTAATGGCCTATGGATAACAAGCCAAAGTAATTACATTCGAAGATTTAGTTGAACCCCTTCAGGGTTCCGGGAGATATCGTAAACATCGGACCCCGGGTTGACACCCGGGGCTATTAATCGTTCAACCCTTTCAGGGTTGGTAGTGAAATAAAAACACTACTTGCTTTTCAATATTCGAAACGGAATGTTGTTGTCAGACTGAGTAGGCTGCCTCTTTACGGGATATTCAGGGGCGAAGTCATAATTAGTGACGCAGTCGTACCGAAGGCGACCAGTACGAAAGTCGACGATTCCTATCTTTGCCCCATGTACAAAAAATCCCTCACCAAAGAGCAGGCCCTGCAAAAGCTGAAGCACTATTGTGCTTACCAGGAGCGGGCGCACAGTGAGGTGAAGGAGAAGTTGTATGACCTGGGGGTGTGGAAGAAGGATCATGATGAGATCATCTCCACGCTTATTGAAGAGAATTATTTAAATGAAGAACGGTTTGCCATTGCTTTTGCCGGGGGCAAGTGGCGGGTAAAGCACTGGGGCCGGGTGAAGATCAAATATGAACTGAAGCAGAAACAGGTGAGTGAGTATTGTATTAAGAAAGCAATGAAGCAGATTGATGAGGAGGAGTATATGACCGTGTTAAAGAAGATGGCCGATGAACGGTATGCCTCTTTAAAATCGGATCAGTATATGGTGCGGAAGAAGAAGACGATGGATTTCCTGATGGCCCGGGGTTTTGAGATGGACCTTATACGGAAAGTAGTGGAAGATAAAGCCTGAGTACCTAATTTCCTGCTTCCATTTGAATAGAGACCATTGCCCCCTCCCCTTTTTTACTTTCAATATGAAGTTTTGCATCCATGGTCTTAAGCAGGTCTTTTATGATCAGGTAGCCCAGTCCATGCCCTTTCTTATTATCAACGTTTGCCGATGTGATCACCACTTCCTCCGCCATCAGGCGCTGGATCTGCTCGGGACTCATACCGATGCCTTCGTCTTTAACGGAGACGGAGATATGTCCATTATCTTTTGCTGCTGAGACTATAATGGCCCCTTTCTCCGTAAAATGAATTGCATTGGTGAGCAGGTTATAGATCAAAATTTTCAGGGGTTCGTAGTACTGATGAATCTCGAGGGCCGGGTCTACATTATTGAGGATGATAAGTTTCTTCTGCCTGGCAAGGGATTGTAATAAACCAAGCAACTGCGTCACCATTTCGTGCAGGTTGAAATTTTCTTTAACTAAACGCCGGTTTTCATTCTGGTACTTGATCCAGTTGAGGATATTGGTGGAGAGCAGCTGCAGTTCCTGTGAAGTATTCGTGATTTCTTTTAAGGTTTCCACCTGCAGGTCCTCACTCATCAGTTTGCGTTTTTCGATCAGGTTTTTGCCGGCCACGTTGAGAAACTTCAGCGGGGTCACGATATCATGACTTATAATGGAGATGAGGCGGGTCTTGATGCTGTTGTTTTTTTCGAGTACTTCATTTTGTTCCTGCAGCTCTTTTGTTTTTTCAGAAACCTGATTTTCGAGTCTTTGTTCCCTTATTTCATACTGGCGGGTCCGGAACCGGAAATATAGACTCAGGGCCCCAAATACAATTCCGGTACTCAGGAGATAAAACCACCAGCGCTGGTACCAGGGAGCCGGGACTGAAAACTTATATTGTTTATACGAATAGTTATTGACCCCAAACCCGTTCAGTTTGCGGATATTCAGCGTGTATTCACCACTCTCCAGGTTACCCAGCTGAATCAGCGCCCCATTATCTGTATTCACCATTTTCCAGTCCCGCTCATTATTCAGCCGGTATTCGAGGTAAATATTTTCTTTATTGCACCAGGCTGAAAAACCTAAGCGGATCAGCACATCCCGGTGAAAAGCGTTTACACTTTCTTTATCAAAGGTGGCTGGGTCTATCCGCTTATCATCAACAGTTACCTCGTCAATAAATATTTCACCATCGGGCAGTACGGGTATTGCAGTGGCAGGATTCACCCATAACAAGCCCTCCATGGTGGGAAAGGAAATGGTTTTATTTTTCATTACCAGGCCGCAAGGCATACAGCCGCCATTCATCTCTGTCATATCCATGCCGTCATTCCGCCCAAAATAGTGATAATACAACTGTTGATCATTCTTTTCGTAGGCGTGTATCATGTCTTCAATACTGGCTTTGAATAAGCCCCGGTTGGTACTGATCCAGCAGAAGCCCTTTCCGTCGTCTACAAAACAGTGGGTGTATAATAAATGCCGGTTTTTATCAAGCGGCAGTGCTTTCACTACTCCATTATGACTGGCATATAGCCCGTTGCCATACGTGCCAAAGAATATATAATCTTTGTAGGTCCAGATTGTCCGTACACAATAATTGCCATCGGTGTAAAGCGTATCGAGCCGGTTGTTCTTTGTATCAAACTGTAATAAGGCATAGCAGTTGGCAATGGCCAACACGCCCGGACTGATTTCCTTCATATCAAAATGGGTCCTCAGTTGTTCCGAACTTTTGTAATGAAAGACGGTATCGATACCTTCTCCCCTCATCCTGAAAATACCCGCTTCATTGGCCATATATAAATGTCCGCCAGACTCCGCCATGACCAGCTGTGCATAGTCAGGTCTTATTTTGGGGTAAGGGGTCAGGTGGCCGCTGTTCAGATTGTACTTATGCAGACAGGAGATGCCCAACTCTTTGCTCGCCTGTATAAACCAGAATACAGAATCATTTTGCAAATAGGTACTGATGCTGTATGGACCTTTGAGTGCCTGTGGGGCGGTGGAATTGTTTTTTCCCAGCAGATGTCCTTCATTGGTCATGATACTGCCATCCGGGAGTTCCACCTGTGAATAGTAGGAGGTACGTTCATTGGTACTTGACCTTACTTTTCGCACCGGTTCCACCAGGTTCTCCCGGATCACGATAATTCCTTTTGAATCGGTACCCAGGAACAGGGTATTCAGTTTTTCATCGTATTGGGCATAACGTATAAGCACATCCTGTGGTACCTGGTCACTGATCAGTTCGGAGTAGAGCACCCCATTCACAAATTTGATTTTCCAGATTTTTTCCTTGTTTACCAACAGCGGGAATTCCATCCCGTTATCCCATATCAGGATTGAATTTTCCGGATCCTGACCGGAGGGTACACCCCGTTGTTCCAGCTTCACTTTATTAAAGCCCCGGGTGGATCTATTAAACTGCCAGAAATGATTATTCTTATCAGCCATGAAAATTTCATTTCCACATTTAAATATCCATGTTACCCCGGGATCGGGAAGGTTTAGTCGCTCTGCGCCCTTCATGGAAATACTGAAATAGACCAGTACGCCGTTACGGTAGATCAGGCAGGAAGTATCCGTTACCGGACTAACCTGGTCAAACTGCAGGGCATAGGGTCCGGTGGTAATTTTCTGGTCCTGCTGGTAAAATTTATCTGATACACTGAGGGTGATAATATTACTTACGGGGTTCCCGACTATCAGCTGCTTTTTATAAAAATCAAGCTTGTTTTTATTGACAAAAAAGAGATTACCCATATTGT
>CAUJFR010000202.1 GCA_963169885.1 Bacteroidota bacterium | reverse complement strand
AACGTTTGCCGATGTGATCACCACTTCCTCGGCCATCAGGCGCTGGATCTGTTCGGGACTCATGCCGATACCTTCGTCTTTGACCGAGACGGTGATATGTCCGTTTTCTTTTACCGCAGCTACTACAATAGCGCCTTTTTCGGTAAAATGAATCGCATTGGTGAGCAGGTTATAGATCAGGATCTTCAGGGGTTCGTAGTACTGGTGGATCTCGAGGGACGGATCCACATCGTTGAGGATGATGAGTTTTTTCTGCCTGGCCAATGATTGTAATAAACCCAACAGTTGGGCCACCATCTCCTGCAGGTTGAAATTTTCTTTTACCAGGCGCCGGTTCTCATTCTGGTACTTGATCCAGTTGAGGATATTGGTGGAGAGCAGCTGCAGTTCCTGTGAAGTATTGGTGATCTCTTTCAATGTTTCCATCTGCAGGTCTTCACTCATCAGTTTGCGTTTCTCGATCAGGTTCTTGCCGGCCACGTTGAGGAATTTCAGCGGGGTTACGATATCATGACTGATGATAGAGATCAGGCGGGTCTTGATGCTGTTGTTTTTTTCGAGTACTTCATTCTGCTCCTGGAGTTCTTTTGTTTTTTCAGCCACCTGTTGTTCCAGTTTTCGTTGACGGATTTCATACTGGCGGGTCCTGAACCGGAAGTATAGGCTGATCGCGGCAAATAAAATGGCCGTAGCTGCCAGGTAAAACCACCATTGCTGGTACCAGGGTGTGCTGATGGTAAACTTAATCTCTTTAAACGAATAGTTATTCACCCCGAAGCCATTCACTTTCCGCACCACCAGGTTATAGGTACCGGGTTGCAGGTTACTGAATTTGATTAAGGCCCCGTTATTTACATCCACGGGTATCCATTCATTGCGTCCATTGAGCTGGTATTCGAGGTAGATATTTTCTTTATTACACCAGGCCGAGAATCCGATTTTGATGGTTATATCACGGGCCTTTGGCGAAACGGATATAAACTTCAGTGAATCCGGGTTGATCTTACGGGTGCCGGCTGTAAACTCATCCACATATACATTACCCTCAGGCAGCTGTGGCCGTGCTTTTTCTGTATTGACCCAAAGCAGCCCATCCATCGTGGGAAAAGAAATTGTTTTATTCTGCAATTCAATAGCACAAGGAGCACAGCCGCCATTCATTTCAGTGATATCCATACCATCATTCTTTCCATAGTAATGATAATACACCTGTGAGCGGTTGTTTTCATAGGCATCGATCAGATCAGCGAGTTGTGCCTTAAATAATCCCCGGTTGGTACTCATCCAGCAGTACCCAGCTGTATCAGCTACAAAGCAGTGGGTATACTGAAGGAAATTATTTTTATCAAGGGGCATGGATTTCAGCCGGCCGTTTTTCCAGATATAATAGCCTTTCCCATAACTGCCGATGAATATATAATCCCTGTATTTCCAGATACTCCGTATACAATAGCCAGGCTGGTTGATCAGGGTATCAGTGGTTTTCTTTTTAACATCATAAAGAATCAGTCCATCACAGGAGGCCACGCCCAGCACACCGGGTGTAAATTCCTGCATGGTATACGGAGCGGCTATATTCCCTCTGTTTGCAGGTGGAAGAAATAATAGTTGGATCGAGTCCTCTTTGAGTAACCCCAGTCCGCGTGAGGTAACAAGGTAAAATGAATCTCCGGAACGACTTATTGCAAAGCTTTCCTGGATTGGAAACAGGTTTTTGTAGGTATAAGTTACCCCGGTTTTATAATTATACCGGTGCAGGAGTGTCAGGCCATTTAACGCAACATTGGCTTGTGCAAACCAAAGGGAGTCGCCAATCCGGCTGATGGTATAATTGAATTTGCCGTTTATTGGCAGATGACCGGATGCAGGGTTATCACCTAATTCATGTCCCTCATTAGTGAGTATATTACCACCCGGCAACTCCAGTTGTGAATAATAGGCATTGCGCTCCCGCTTGTCAATATTCTTTTTCTTTACCGAGCGCACCCGGTTTTCATTGATGATAATAATCCCTTTTGAATCGGTACCCAAAAACAACATTTTGTTTTTCCTGCTGTATTGGGCAAAACGGATAAAGGAATAAGAAGGAATAGCACTGCAGATCAGTTCGGCCTGTAATTTTCCTTCCTGCACCGTAAGCAACCAGGCATTGGTTCCGGAGAAGGCGATCGGGTTTTCCATCCCATTATCCCAGTATAACCAGGAGTCCTTTTCCTTCAATATGGTTTGAATATCCGCTTGAAGGGTAAGCGGTTGAATGGAATTTAAATCCTTACCCATTGTCCAGAACTGGTAGTTTTCATCCTGGAAGAAGACCTGTTCATTGATCATGAATTCCCGGATAAATTTTTTATCCAGGCTTAACGGATAAAAACTGTCTTGGCCTTGTTTGCTGTAATAATAATTCCGCCGGTTATCAACAACCAGTATGGATGAATCAGGTAAACGAAAAACACGATCCCAACCGCTGATACCTGTCTTCAGAATAAATGAAAGTATTTTTTTCGATTGCCCGCTGCCATAGTAATTCAGGTAATACCTTTTTTTAAAGCCTATGACTTTGTCTGTTTCGGGGGTGGGCAGGTATTGCAGTTTATTGGCTTTTACCTGCAGGATATTATTGCTGACATCTGAGACAAAGAGCTGTCCCCGATCGTTCTTCACCACATAAGCCATCCGTTCGTGGGAGAGTCCGGCCGTATTTTCTTTTGTAAAGTTGGTAAAGTCTAATCCGTTGTAGCGCGACATACCGGCTTCGGTGGCAATCCAGAGAAAGCCGTTTTCCTCATCCCATTGCATGTTTTTAACGCCATTGGAAGGCATACCGTTATCCGTGGTGTATTGCCGGATATGGTATTCCGTTGCCGGCTGCGAATAGACAGTCAGCATACCGGTTGAAAAAAACAGGAGCAGAAAAAAACGGTGGGCGGTCATACAATTACCCGACAAGTTACTGTATCCGGGTTAATAATTCACGTTGTAAAGCGTGGCGAGCTCGATCAGTTCCTTAATATTGCCGGCATTGGTTTTTTCGTAAATACGGGTCTTGATGGTGGACACCGTATTCATTTTCAGGTTCAGGTTCTCGGAGATCTCCTTGGTGCCAATGCCTTTTAAGACATAATGCAGGATCTCGAGTTCTCGGGGCGCCAGGGTCTTGAAGGGATTATCCTGGTGATGGATATCTGTACGTTTCTGCGGGGTTTCGTTATGGATGAATTTCTGCAGGGTCTGGATCATCTCCTCTTCTCCCACCGATTTGGACATGTAATAATTAATGCCGTATTGCTTCACCGCTTCGCCATAGATCTCAGCCGGCTGCATGGAGAAGACCAGGATATTCAGGTCAGGATACACCCGGCGGATATTCGGGATCACTTCGAGCGTGTTGCCATCGGAAAGAATGATATCAAGAATCAAGTGGGTGTATTTATTCTTTACCAGTTCCTTCATCAGTTCATTACAGGTGCCCACTTCATCAATATCGGTAAAGCCCAGAGTCAGTTGTACATGCAGCTTCAGTCCTTTGCGGATCATGCTGTGATCATCGGCGATGAGAATTTTTGGCTGCATTACAGGATTCAGTTTTACGGCGGGCAATTCGTTGATCAGGTCGTTCATCAAGGCACTAATTTCCATCTTTTCTTTTGGCTTTTTGTAGAATTAATTCTATAAACTTATCGTATCAGGCTGATGGTCCCTTTCAGGATTTTCCGGCTATCATCTTTTAACTCAATTAAGTATATATACACACCCGTGGGCTGCTGTTGTCCGTGGAAACGACCATCCCAGGGGTTTCGGGTATAGTCGCTGCTTTCATAGAGCAGCTGACCGGTCCGGTTAAACACCGCCACCCGCGCACCGGGGTAAAGGGACAGTCCGGGTATGATCCAGGCATCATTTTTCCCATCTCCATTGGGGGTAAAGCCCGTGGGAATGAACAAACCGGCTACGGCGGTCACCAGCACTTGATCTTCTGCCGCACAACCGCTACCGGTTTCGGTCACCAGCAATGCGTATTGCGTGCTGAAAACAGGGGTACAGACCGGGTTGAGTACCGAAGCTGAACTGAGATAAATGGATGGAATCCAGGTATACTGGTAATTACCGGCCGGAGTTACAGTAGCAGGCAGACTGATCGTTGTGCCGGCCCGGATAACCGTATCGGGACCTGCATATACAACCGGGGTCGGGTTGATGGTAATATTTTGTATGGCAGGAGTGGATAAACAACCTGCCGCATTGCTGGTGATCAGTCTGACCGCGTAACTACCGGCCATTGCATACTGATGTGTAAAGGGGGGAATGCCTGTGCTGCCGCCATTGCCCAGGTCCCAGTTCCACTGACTGATACCACCCAGGGTGGAACGGATGGTCAGTTCTTTATCTGTACAGAAAGGGGTACCACTGATTGTAAAATCAGCAATCGGATTGGGATGAATCGTGATCGTTTTTGTGGTATCGCCAATACAGCCATTACTGGTAATAAGCCGGTATTGAACGGACTGATCACCGGCGGTGGTAAATTGTTTGGAGCTGTTTTGTGTAATGGCGGTTGTATTATCTGCAAAACGCCATAGGTAATCGCTGATCGTAAATCCATTTGTATTGGAACTGCCTGTAAATACAATAGGAGCAGCAAGACAGGCCGGATCGCTGATGGTAAAATCAGGTCTGGGTCCTTCTTTAACAATCAGGCGGATGCTGGTAAACTCCGTTTGATTACAGGCATCAATTTCCGGAGCGGAATAGTCTACCGGGATATCATAGCTGCCGGTGCGGGTCAGGGTGAAATCCTGTTGCAGGGTATAGTGATAATATTTTCTTCTGTTAATGATGGATGAATCCTCCGGCACCGGGTTGATTTGTATCGAATCCGTATTCGGATTTAATCCGGTTACCTGGCTCAGCCGCCAGTGAATACGGGTTGCTTTATAAGCCAGTTGCAGGGAGAGACGAAAAGGAGAATTCGGACAGGTCATCGTATCCGCCAATGTGGAGCTATTGAACACATTCCGGTAACCCGACCGGCTATTCAGGTCATTCACCATCGTTCCGACATTATACCCATAACTTTCTACGAAACCCATACCATACACGGTGGCAATAAAAGAAGAATCACAACTGATAACATGCTGGGCGGCTGGTCCAAAGAGTCTTTTTACTACAATAGCATAGTAAGGATCAGCAGGGTGGATCAAAAATTCGGCAGTTGTGGGTGCATTTCCATCGATCAGCAATGAAGACAACCCTGATTGCGGAATAATGATATTGACATAATTAATATCAATGGCCTGCCGGCGGGTGGCATAGAAAAAAACTTTCTTCACCCCTTGTTCTACAGGGCTCAAAAAAATCATCTCCGGATCGCCTAAGGGAACATCAATAATGCCAGTACATTCATTTACGGACACCATGTATTGTGAAACCAGAATGGGTCCGTCTGCCTCTATGATATCGCCTCCGGTACTGCTGTACTCATAATAAAAATTATTGATCAGCCCGGTCATCGGTATCCCGTTTTTTCGTACAATGGTTTCGGGTTTTCGTACAGCCACCCGGTAATAATTCAGAAAGGGACTGTTTATATCACCGTTACCATTCATTATCGTATGATACGTGAGGTAACGGGTGCCCCAGGCATTGGCCGGAAAAATCTGTTGCTGCATCACTTCGCCTCCATTTCCCTGAGCGCAGATTACATTGCGGCTGCTGCCGGAGAATACCGCTACGGGATGACAGTTGCCATCGGCACCGGGTACAGACACAACTTTACTGCCGCTCATATCCTTGCCGGTATAGGTCCCGGTTGTTTTACCAAAGACATTATATATTTCACCTTTGTTCAAATTGACGGTATAGATCTGATTCGGCAACCAGCCTCCTTCGGTGGAGTCGGAAGGCGTGATTTGTAAGCGGGTATTATTTTCAGCGGCCACTACAAAAAACCAGGAGTAACTATCGGGATAATTGGAGAGCTGGGTGAAGTTGAGGGAGTAATACGTGTAACCGTAAGTTTCCACCGGCATCAGCATGGTGGCACCGGAGGATACGCTTCCCTGCTGGTGGGCATAAACCACGATGGGTGTGTCGCTTACGATATGAATGCCTTTGATTGACAGTCCTTCATTCAGGATACGGGCATCTTCTGCACCTGTTTTGGGAATGATGACTGTGGCATCCACGGTGTTGGCAGGTACTGAAACTGTCTGACTCCAGGAAGTGCCATTTACACTGATCGTAACATTGGCTGATGCTTCGGCACTCAGATAGAGCACCATGTTCTGGGTATTTCCGCCCTGGGTAAATAAGACATTGTGTCCGTAACCCAGCCAGAACTCTTTTCCTTTATTTGATTTTTGCGGTTGTGCGTAGGTGTTGAAGCAAAGGAAGAGGAGCCCTGTCAGCAAAAGACAATATCGGAGAACTAAGAACATGTGTAAAAATAGGTTGATGCTGCATTAGCGGATAATGCTCACGGTTCCTTTCAGCACGCGGTTGGCGGCATCATTTAACCGGATCATATATACATAGACCGCTATGGGCTGCTTAGCTCCTTTTAATGTACCATCCCAGGGACTGGTTGTATAACCATTCTGATTAAAGACTATCTGTCCTGCCCGGTTAAATACGGTTACTACCGCATCCGGATAAATGGCGAGTCCCGGAATCTGCCAGGTATCATTTTTGCCATCCCCGTTGGGCGTGAAGGCCGAAGGAATGTATAAGCCTGTAATGGGACTGATGATCACTTCATCCGTACCGATACAGTTGGTTACTTTATCAAAAGCCTGAATGGTATAGGTGGTGGTATTATCCGGTGTGGAGACAGGATTCAGGATCGTAGCCGCATCGAGATAAATGGAAGGTGTCCACAGAAAAGAATAATTTCCGGGGTTGGTGATAGTCGCATCAATCGTGGTCGATGATCCCGCATTGATCATTTTATCCGGACCCGCACTGATGGCCGGAATCGGATTGATGGTGATGGACTGACTCACCGGGGCCGATTTACAACCTTCCGGGTTGGAAAGGAAAAGACGTATATCGTAAGTGCCTGCGGTAGCAAACTGGTGTGTAAACGGCGGGGTGGCATTGGTGTTCGTGGCTCCAAGGGTCCAGTTCCAGAAATGGGTACCGGTTACGGTGGAGGTCAGCATGATCGGTTTCTTTTCACAAAGCGTATCGCCTATGATATTAAAGGAAGCCACCGGGTTGGCAATTATCACTGGCAGGTTCATGAAAGCCGTATCACTGGCGCAACCTGCTGCGTAACTGACCCAATGTTTCACCACAATGCCAGTGGCGGCATTGGCATATGCGTGGGTTATGCTGTTCGATACGGAGGAGTTACCTGTTTGATTATCTCCAAAATTCCAGTACCAGGTGGGCGGATTAGCCCCACCGGGTGGTACGGAAGACGTAAAACTGAATAAACTATCTGTACATGGTTTTCCTGAAACAGTAAAAGTGGCGGGTGGTTTACTGCTCACGTTCACGGTAAAGCGGAACGTGTCGCTGGCGCAGGTATTACTACCGGTGACTACCAGGGTGACGTTGAAATTGCCGGTGCTGGTATAGGTATGAAAGAAAGGCGCATTGCTGGTGCGTATCTCCGAACGGTTATCGCCAAAGTTCCAGTTCCAGCTGTTGATTGATGCGGCCGGCGTAGAGGCATCTATGAAACGTATTGAGTCACCGAGACAAACATTGCCGCCCGTGGTAAAGCTGGCTGTTGGTCTAGGTAAGACTGTTACGGGGATACGGGTGGTATCACTCTTACAACCGTTGGAGGAGGTTGTCACCAGGTAAATGGTATAAGTACCTGCTGTATTGTATTGATGATAGAAAGGTGTATTGTTAGTTAGTGTAGTACTGTTGCCATCGCCGAAGTTCCAGTACCAGCTACTGATAGTACCCACAGGAACGGTAGAGGCATCGGTGATGCGAACCGAATCTTTGGTACAGATATTTCCGCTGATACTGAAAGCCGCGGTGGGGTTTTCCAATATCGTTACTGTTTTAATGGTATCACCGGCGCAACCATTATCAGCCAGGATACGGTAGCGTACATCATAGTTACCGGGAGCCGGGTAGAGTTTAGTAGCGTTTACTGTGTTGGCGGTGGTATTATCATGAAAGAACCAGGTATAATCAATAATATTAAAAGTGCCGGGAATGGAAGCACCGGTAAAGGGTATGGTATTGATGAGACAAGAAGGTGAGGGGAAACTGAAGTCTGCCTTTGGGCCGGGGCGCACTACTACTTTTACCTGGGCATTTTCGGTCTGGTTGCAATTTTCGATAACCGGGGCTGTGTAGGCAACCGATATATTAAAGGTACCGGCGGTGGTAAATGTAAAATCCTGTTGTAAAGAATATACATAGTATGTACGGCCATTAATCAGTTCTGTACGCACGGGAACCGGATTAGCAATGATAGAATCTGTGCTGGGGAAAATGCCGGGTACCTGGCTCAGTTTCCAGTGAATGGAAGAGGCAGGGTGACCTACTTTCACATACAGCCGAACCGGTGTTTTAGGACAGGTAAACGTATCAACAGGTATTGTACTGAAGGTATTGCGTATATCATTATAATAGTTCAGGTTATTGATCAGCGTTCCTGCATTGTATCCATAGCTTTCATAGTTACCCAATCCGTAGATTGAGGCATTGAATGTGGAGTCACTGGTAATGGTATGTTGTGCGGCGGCCCCGATAAAACGGACCAGGGCTACTGAGTAAGAAGGCAGATTGGGATGTGTGATAATCTGTGTTACAGGCACCGGATTATTATCCACGCGTAGTGAAGCGATGCCTGCAGTCGGAATAATAATATTCGTATACACATAGGAGATAGCAGGAGACTGCCGGCTGGCAAACAGGCGTACTGCTTTCTGGCCTTGTTCCAGGGGACTCAGGTAAAACATTTCCGGGTCGCCAAAAGAGGGCGGTGATGGATTCGTAATGGGATAATTCCAGCACTGGTTATCATTTACTGTGTATTGCGCAACCAATACCGGTTTATCGGATTCAATATAATCGCCCCCGGTGGAGTCCATAATTTCATAATAGAAATTCCGTATCAGCCCGGACAGGACAATGCCGTTTCTTTTCACCACTGCTGTCGGGTCAGATACACAAATCCGGTAGTAATTCCGGTTGGTTTCAAGCAGATCAGTGTTCCCATTATTAATTGTATGATAGGTGAGGTAACGAGTTCCCCAGGCTTGTGCCGGAAATACCTGTTGCTGCATTGATTCGCCGCCATCACCCCGGCAAATGCGGATCCCACTTGAACCGGAGAAGAAAGCAAAGGGATGGCAGTTGCCATCTGTACCGGGAAGGGATATCACTTTACTGCCGGTCATGTCTTTACTGGCCGCCCATAACTGGTTATTATTCGGGACCATCTTTCCGAATACGGTATATATTTCACCTTTATTCAGTGTGACAGTATAATTCTGTCCGGGCAGCCATCCGTTTTTGGTTGAATCGCTTGGCGTGATCTGCAGTTTTGTGTTATCCTCGGAAGCCACCACATAAAACCAGGAGTACCAGTCCGGTCCATTGTTTGTATTATTGGAAATAACAGGCAGTGGTGAGAAGGACGTGTTCTGGTTGTAGTTTACCGAGAAATAAGAATACCCATAGGTTTCAACCGGCATCAACATAGTGGCCCCGGAACCCTGGTTTACATACATATGCGCATAAACAGCTACCGGTACATCACTGACGATATGAATGCCTTTATTACTTAATCCATCCGTCAGGATACGTGCGTCGTTCAATCCGCTTTTAGGAATAATGATGGAAGTATTCACTGTGTTTGCAGGAATATTCAGGGTTTGTGACCAGGTGGTGCCGCTAATCGAGACTGTAACGGTTGCCGCCTGTTCCGCACTGATATAGAGCGCCAAATCCTGGCTGTTTACTTGTATAGCGCCTCCATTATCCGGATTAACCATAATCCAGTGAAATCCATAGCCTACCCAGAATTCCTTACCCCGGTTTGATTTATCCTGTGCGGTAAGAACCCCCGAACAAATAAAACTAACAACTATTAGTATGTATTGCTTCAGCCCCATTTTTCAAATATTGTCAATATTCGATTGAAATTATAATAACCGAAGTAGAATTAATTCTACAATCACTGTTTGAAGGATGGTCTAAAATTGTCGCTCATTTCCACCAAAAACTAAAATGACAATGAATAAGAACTGCTTTGGGAAAAGGCTGCATTACCTGTTGGTGATGATGCTTTCTATTTTCTCTTTGATTGCCGGCGCACAGGGGTACAACACCACCGACTGGCGTTTCTCCAATCCACAAAAGTTTGGTTTTACTGTTTTTGATCTTGATTTTGTTGACAACAACAATGTCATTGCAGTAGGTAGTGAAGGAGGTATTGCACGCAGTACTGATGGCGGAGCCACCTGGACTTATGGCGTATTTACCTATAACACCCCAACAGGCTATTTATCCAAGCCTTCTCAGTTCCTGGATGTACATTATGTAACTCCGCAGGTGGCCTATGCAGTGGGTGCTACCGGGGGATCCAGTACATCAGTCTATCTGGGGGGAGTCATGGCAAAAACAACGGATGGCGGCGCCACCTGGACAAATGTCCCCAATCCATTATTTAATAATAAGAGAAACATCAATACTGTTTGGTTTGTTAATAAAGACACCGGTTACATTGCAGGTCAGTGGAATACGCCCGATTCTATTCCCAAACTTTATGTTACAAAAAACGGGGGTGCAACCTGGGATTCAATCAACGCCCCGCTTGGGGGTAAAACCCGTGTAGGGTATGTAAACAATACCAACCTGCCTCCTCAGATCTGGGATATTACGGCAAAAGGAAAAGAAATTTACCGGATTCAGTTTTCAAATTCAAACAACGGATATATCATTGGGAGTGCACAGGTTCATTTCCCGCGACTTACTGCTGCGAACGGTACCACATGTCTGCCTTCCGGCACCACTACCACTTCTGCAAATAACGCACCACTGGTTTGGAAATTCAGCAATGGCAGCCTGATCGATTATTCACCCAGTAAAGAACGACTGGGATTTAGCGGCATAACCACCAACACTATTAATTGTACTACCCCTTACCGTACCTCTCCTGATCTTGCACCTTGTGTACAAACGTATAAGGCCATTAGTATTATTCATGACTCAATGATCGTGATTGCTTCTTCCAATAACAACATTGCAATGCGGATCTACACCGGGAAAAACGACAGTACCACCAATCTGATCAATGGGATAAAGGAACAGGGACGCTACCAGATAACCAGTTTTCCTTTCCCTCCCACTCAGGGTCCGAATGCGATGCCTCCCATACCCAATCCGAACACAAACCTTTTTTCAAACCCGTATCATATTGTAAAAGCATCCAACGGCACCCTGTTTATGCCGGTAGGTTCAAGCGTCTTTAATCCGCAAAACAGGGTATATACATCCGTTGATACCGGTCGTACATGGGTAGAGCAGCGTAACCTCCCTGCCGGTCAGAACTTTTCAAACCTGACCACGATCGCCCTTGATATTGCACCCAATGGAAAATTCCTGACGATGGGTAATAATGGGGTGATGGCGGATTCGTTACCCGGTGGCACATGGAGCAGTACTTACAAAACAGTACCGCTGGGTGCCAGCTATGAACGTGTTGAGTTTGCCGATTGTAATAATGGTATTGCTACCGGTTCATCTAATATAACGGTAACAACAGATGCTGGTAAAACATGGGAGGATAAAGGTCGTCTTGATTTTGCTTCCTCCAACTATACCATCGGTGGTCTGGCTTATCCCAATACCGCCAATCTTTATTTTGCCGTCAGCAATGGCATTATTTATAAATCTACCGATCAGGGTACAACCTTAGATCCTGTCTATACAAACTTCAACTACCGTATGAATGATGTGGCGGCGGTTGGTAATGATACGGTTTGGGCCTGTGCGTCTAATTCCTTCAGTATCCCAACGGCCAATCGTAAACCGGGAATTTTCAGGTCAATAAACGGGGGGCTGAACTGGACAGAATATGCTCCATTTACTGCGGGAACACTGGCCCAATCATTCAGTGAAATTGAATTCCCCAGCCGGAATGTGGGTTATGTTTCCGGTTCAAGAGATACCATCTGGAAAACCACAGATGGCGGGGCAACCTGGTTTAAACTGCCATTACCCACGCCGGGTGTAACACCACAGATCACTTATTCTGATATGCAGGCGCTGGATGAAAATACCGTTATAATTTCCGGAAACGGTTTTCCCCGCAAAGTTGTTTATAAAACAACAGATGGAGGTAATACCTGGACGGAGATCGGCTCAGCAGTAATGAACACTTTACTGGAAAGCAATGTGTTTGGTATTGTTTTCCATGATGCTAACAATGGTTATATCGCGATGGGACGTGGTTGTATTTTTAAAACTACCAATGGAGGTTCATCCTGGACACAGCACTACGCACCAGGTGGTGGATTCTCCGCATTAGCCTTTGCTCCAAAAACTGTAAATACAGGCATTCAGATGGTGAACCGCAAATTGCTGGCCGTTGGCCCGGGCAGTGCTTCCATTCTGGAATTTGGCAAGACTACCGATGTGGATGTTAATACGGCTGAATTAGTAGGCGACGCCTCCTGTACCAATCTTACCGCAGGCAGTATAACAGTGAATGCCACTGGTGGCCTGGCTCCCTATACATTTAGTATTAATGGCGGAGCATTCCAGACCTCCAATGTATTTACCGGTCTGACACAAGGGGCTAAAACCATTACGATAAAAGATGCGTATTGCGGCACGCTGACTAAAACGGTAAACATTGGTTTTAATGATAACCTGACCCTGAGCAGTACGCCGGCTGTGGATACACTTGTTTGTATCGGTGCACCGGTTCCGATGCTGGCCGCTACAAACGGCAGCGGTGCCTCCTTTACCTGGTCACCTGCAAGTGGATTAAGTGCGGCAAATATTGCCAACCCGGTTGCTACTGTAAACGGTAATACCACATATACCGTAACGGCTTTACTGAACGGATGTACCCGTAATAAAACAGTCGTGATCCGCACCAAGCCCAATCCGGTTGTCAATGCCGGACCTGATAAAACGATTGTAGAAGGCGATTCGCATACATTTGAAGGAACAGGTCCTGCCGGTACGCAGCTGATTACCTGGACACCGTCGACAGGTATGAATGGAGCCAATACGTATACACCTTCAGTGAAGCCCAATGGTACTACTACCTATACTATGACCGTAAGGGATAACCAAAGCTGTACTTCTTCTGACAATGTAGTAATTACGGTACTGCCTTATTGCCTGAAAGTAATGGATGCCTTTACACCGAACGGTGACGGTCAGAATGATACCTGGGTAGTTACTAATAACGGTGGTTCCTGTACCAAACAGGTATATGTAACCGTATTTAACCGCTATGGTAATATCGTGTACAAGGATGACAACTATGCCAACAAATGGGATGGCCGTTATGATGGCAAGCCGGTAGCCGATGGTACGTACTACTATGTAATTACCTATCGCCTGATCAACGGAGCTTCCGTAACGGTAAAAGGGGATGTAACCATTTTAAGATAATCAACCACAAAAAGCAACACAATGAAACGCTATATATTATCTGTAATAATCCTGGGGGCTGCCTTTTCTGTAAAGGCGCAGCAGCTCCAGACTTCTTCCATGTATGACATGCAGGGAGTGATTCATAACCCCTCCACGGCCGGAGCCTCTTCAAAGAGTTTTGTAGGTGCCAACTACCGCAGTCAGTGGAGTGGTCTTAGTGGCAGTCCCAAAACCGCCACGGTATTCGGTTCCTTTGACTTGCCGGAGCAGAAGATCGGTCTGGGTGGTTATATTTATAATGATAAAACCGGACCTACTTCCCGTACCGGTATTGCTTTGCAGTTTGCCAAGCATATTCCCATGGCCAATGGGGCTAAGTTCTCCGTAGGTATTGAAGCCCGCGGTTTACAGTACGCCATCGACCGTGCAAAATTATCAACGACACTTGGTTCAGACCCGGCATTGGGTACCGCCGACAACCGCTTCAAGTTTGATGCAGGTTTTGGTATTTCCTATACCGGAAAGAAACTCCAGATAGGTGCTTCCGTAGCCCAGCTGGTACAATCCAAACTCGGATTCAATTCCGCAGTGTTGGGTAATGGCGAAGAAGCCCGTTTGTACCGTCACTATTATTTACATGGGGCGTACAAATGGACAGTCGATCCGCAGACTACGATCACGCCCAGTTTCCTGTTCATCTACCTGCCCAATGCCCCGCTGGAATTCCAGGGCGGTTTCCGGGTAGAGCACAATGAGCTGTTTTTCTGGGGACTTTCCCTCAGGGCCAAGCAGAGTTTTATTCTGAGTGCCGGTGTGAACCTGAACAAGAAGTTCACCATCGGTTATTCGTACGACATCTACAAAACCCCGATCAGTGTGTTTGACAATGGCGCGAATGCGCATGAGATGTTATTGCGGTACAATATTTTCAAATAGCTTAGGTTAAGAGCACGGTTAATGGTTGGCAGCGGCCCTGGTTGGGGGTCGCTGCTTTTTTTTGATCCATTTTATATGGAATTATATTCACTTATTAATCAAATAGACGGGATGACCGATGACTGATATATTGAAACAGCAAAAGCCTGAAAAATGAAAACATTATTAATAATTCTATTATCTCTTTGCGTTTTGATACTGGCATGTCAAAGTAAAAAAGCAAATGAAATAAATGCTACAGTTTCATTGGAGGAAAGATTAAAACAGCTGGACAGCATTAAAGACTCAATAGAAAGAACAGATTCAAACATTCATTTTAGAATTGATACTGGAAAAAACGAGCTATCAATTCATGATCTAAAATGGTTTTTTAAAGACACTTCCGTTTCTGATCAAACCTTTCCCTGGATTGACAGGATAATCAGATGCAGTATAAGTCGTATAATTAATAACAACGTATATGATAGTTATCTCTATGTTTTTTTTGCAAAAGATAGCCTGAAAGACGATCAAATTGACGCTTTTAATACGGCAACTGAAATTATTGAACGAAAAATGTTTGCAGGGTTTAATAGTTTTTATAAGGGTAGCAATGCAATTATTTTGCACGGTATTAATGTAGACCGACATGAAAATCATATTTATTCTGACACGCTATTATTTAATGTCCGATCCGGACTTTTGAAATGTGGGTACAGATTTTTAAAAGGGAATTGAGTTATTACACTGAACTCATCCAACCCAGGAATCAATAACTGGTAGAGAGCATGGTTAATTGGTACGGTGATAACCTTCGTACAAATGACCTGCCAACAGTCGTTTATGAAGAAATTTGCCCACCTGAATGCGAAGTACAGTTTTAGCATCTGACTAATCCTTTCATATATAGCAGATACAGACTATTTTTGTAAGATAGTATTCCCCATGTCTACACTTACAATCACTACCATACAAACCAACCTCCACTGGGAGGATAAAGCAGCCAACCTGAAAATGCTGGAAGAGAAGATCTTTGGCATTAAGGAAAAGACCGAGATCGTGGTACTGCCCGAAATGTTCAACACCGGATTTACCATGCAGCCCGAAAAACTGGCGGAGACGATGGAGGGGGAAACGGTGGCCTGGATGAAAAGGGTGGCGATGGAGAAGAGGGTGGTGCTGGTGGGGAGTGTGGCGGTGAAAACAGAAGAGCGGACGGAGACCGGATTAAGCGAGCGGACGGAGACCGTCAGCTCGTATACCAACCGCCTCATCTGGATGCTCCCCAACGGGCAGTGCGGGTACTACGATAAGCGGCACCTCTTCGCCTTTGCCGGAGAAGATCAGCATTATACCGCAGGCAATAAACGATTGATTGCCTCCGTAAAGGGTTGGAAGATCAATCTGCAGGTATGTTATGATTTACGGTTTCCGGTGTGGGCCCGCCAGCAACCCACCTCAGAAGGACCCGAATACGATCTCCTTATTTACGTGGCTAACTGGCCGGAGCGGAGAAGTCATGCCTGGAAAACACTATTACAGGCGCGTGCCATCGAGAATCAGTGTTATGTGGTGGGCGTTAACCGCGTGGGGAATGATGGGAACAATATTTATCACAGCGGCGACAGCATGATCGTTGATCCGCTGGGCGAAGTGTTATATACAAAGAAGGATGAAGAAGATATTCATACTATCACGATCGATAAAGCGCAGCTGGATACGGTGAGGGAGAAGCTGCCGTTTTTGAAGGATGGGGATGGGTTTAGTATTAGTTAGTAGTCGGTAGTTAGTAGTTCGTAGTCAACAGCCCCTCCTAACTCCCGACTGGCTTCTAGCTCTCTCTCATCATCCAATTAACACCCCTTTTTTTAAGATAAAGCATCACAGAATCAAAACACTCCTTCTTATCCCCGATCAGTTCGGGTGGAAAGACGCCTTTTTGGGTAAACAGGCCACCGATGATTAAATGTACCGCAGCCGTGCAGGTATAACCGGTGGTGCGGGCCATTGAGGAGGTTTGGGTCACCGGATCATATTCGTTATATAAGTCCCAGGTGATGGTTTTGTTTTTACCTTTTACAATCACTTTCATTACGGTGAACTCTTCATCTCCGGGTTCGAGTTTCCATTCTTTTAATAAAAGACGGGAGGTGAAATCCAGTGGCGATATCTCTGTCTGATTGAATCGTAAGGGTGTAGTATCAAAGAATCCGGCTTGTTGCAGGGCAATGATCAGGTCGATATGACCGGGATAACGAAGGGTCTTCTCCTTCATATCCGGAATATGATTCATGGTATGTACCAGCGATCTTAATCCATCCGTATTAAACGCTTCGAGTTCACCGGCTTTCTCAAACTTCATCAGCTCTCTTTCGCTCAATGCCGGTTTGGTCACGATCTTCCCTTTTTCCACCAGCCGGGCCGGACGGATATATTCCTGGATCACATCCACCGGTGAGAAAGGGGCTTTGTATTCAAAGGGCGGTTTTCGTTCTTTAGGGAGTCCGCCTACATAACATTCAAAGGCGCTGACTTCCATTTCTTTGTTATAACGACCGAGGATCAGGTTGCTCATACCGGGTGCTACGCCACAATCCGTAATCACCGTTACTCCTTTTTCTTTCGCCAGTTTATCCAGCTGCAGGGCATCTTCAGGGAAAAAGGAAATATCGACCACGTTTTTGCCGGCTTTTATGACGGCTTCCAGGGTCTGGTAACCAATAAAACCAGGCACGGCGGTGACGACCAGGTCATACGGCGCGAGCCAATGTTCAAACTGCTCATACTGGTTCAGATTGACCGTGAGCGTCTTAATGGCTTTATTCCGTTTATGGAGTTCCAGCAGATTGGCAGGATTCAGGTCAAAACTGGTGACGTCAAAATCCTTTGCCAGGTCTATCGCAATAGCCCGGCCTACCATACCCGCACCTAAAACAGCAATCTGCATAACGTTTAAACTTTGATCAAAAATAAAAATTAGCGCAAAATACACTTATGACCTGTGTTATCTGCCCACCTGATGAACTTTTTTTACGATTCAAACGTAAATTGACTAATGCGATTCTTTTTCCTTTATATGATTTTTTGTTTGCTACTGTCCTGTTCCACTTCGGAACGGGTACCGGTAAACAATCCGCCCCCGCCACCCCCACCCGGTGGACCGTTAAAAACCTGGCTGGCCCTGGGCGATTCTTATACGATCGGACAGGGAGTGGATGCCGCCGACCGCTTTCCAACCCAGACCACTAATCTCCTGATACAAGCCGGGATTAATATGGGCACCCCCGATTATATCGCTGCCACCGGCTGGACCAGCGGGGTGCTGACCAATCAGGTTCAATCACAAAACCCTCCACAATATGATGTGGTGAGTCTGCTGATCGGGGTGAATGATCAGTACCAGACCCATGATACAACGGGTTACCGGCTGCGGTTTACGGGATTGCTGGAAAAATCAATTCAACAGGCCCGGGGTAAAAAGGAAAATGTATTTGTGTTATCGATTCCCGATTATAGTGTCACTCCCTTTGCCCAATATTCCGATACGACCCGTATCCGGCAGGAGATCGACTGGTTCAATGCAATTAACAGGCAGGTAACAGCGCAGTTTCAATGTGCCTATCTTGATATTACGCCCTCCACCAGGGAGGCATTGTATGACCGTACCTTACTGGCTTCGGATGGTTTGCATCCGTCGAAGATTGAGTACAGGAAGTGGGCAGTGAGGTTGTTGCCGTTGGTGCAAGCAGTGGTTAGATAGTAGTTCGTAGTTAGAAGTTAGTAGTCCGATGCTTCGGACAACAGCCCCTCTGAGATCATTTTGTTTAAGCCTGAAGGGCTGGTATTATTATAGAAACAGTTCGGTTAGAAAACTTGTCACCCCGACCGGAGGGAGGGGTAGTACGAGCCAGTAATTAAATGGATATAGATTCCGACGAAGGAGGAATCTTGTATAGAAACGAAATTGCGTAGAACAGCCTTATCCCTCCTTCCCTTCGATAAACTCAGGGTAAACTCCGGGATGACACAACAGCCCCAAGGTAGCTACTTCGTAGCTTAAAATAAATTTCCCGCAAAGAAAAATAAGACTCTCCGATGTTGGCAGAGGCTTCCATAATCATACTCTCTTTTAATCTTAGCGGGCAATAAAGCCGCGTAGCGGTACTTCCCGCCCTTCCCGTTGTTCACTCCCGACACTTCGGGATTACCGGCAAAAAAATAGCCGGGAAGTCGGTAAGAACGGTAAGAGAAAGCTACTGCGTAGCTTAAAAGAAATCTCCCGCAAAGCAATATAAGACTCTCCGATTTTTGAAGTGGCTTCCATATTCATACTTTCTTTTAATCTTAGCGGGCAATAAAGCCGCGTAGCGGTACTTCCCGCCCTTCCCGTTGTTCACTCCCGACACTTCGGGATTACCGGCA
>CAUJFR010000201.1 GCA_963169885.1 Bacteroidota bacterium | reverse complement strand
CAGGGGATCTTCCAGGTATTTCTGGATGGCCCTGTGCAGCGGACGGGCACCGAACTGAGAGTCATACCCTTTATCAGCGAGGAAGGTCTTGGCCGGCTCGGTAAGCTCAAGGCTGAATCCGAGATTCGTAAGACGCTTGGTTACCCCCTTCATCAGGATATCAATAATGTTGAAGATATTCTCTTTGGTCAGGCTGTTAAAGATCACCACATCATCAATCCGGTTCAGGAACTCAGGAGAGAAGGTTTTCTTTAGTGCTTTTTCAATCACCGCTTTATTAGCTTCATCTTCATGCTCAATTCTTGAAGCCGTGGCAAATCCCACACCGGCGCCAAAATCTTTCAGCTGACGTACCCCGATATTGGATGTCATGATGATCAGGGTATTTTTGAAATCCACTTTGCGTCCGAGTCCATCGGTTAACTGACCGTCATCCAGCACCTGTAAAAGAATATTATAAATATCCGGATGCGCTTTCTCAATCTCATCCAGCAGGATCACACTATACGGCTTACGACGTACTTTCTCAGTCAGCTGTCCGCCTTCTTCATATCCTACATAGCCGGGAGGCGCGCCAATCAGGCGGCTCACGGTGAATTTCTCCATGTACTCACTCATATCGATACGGATCAGTGAATCCTCCGAATCAAACATCTGGCGGGACAGCGCACGGGCCAGCTCGGTTTTACCCACCCCGGTAGGACCGAGGAAGATAAAAGTACCAATCGGCTTTTTGGGATCCTTCAAACCAACGCGGTTACGCTGGATGGCTTTCACCACTTTCAGGATGGCTTCATCCTGGCCGATTACCATACCACGCATATCGTCGGCCATTTTACGGAGCTTGTCGGTTTCTGCCTGCACCATCCGCTTCACGGGGATGCCGGTCATCATACTCACCACTTCCGCAATATCCTCTTCCCCGATCGGGAAACGTTTATGCTTGCTTTCCTCTTCCCATTCTGCCTTCGCTTTTTCCAGGTCTTCCTGCAGTCTTTTTTCAGTATCCCGTAAAGAAGCGGCTTCTTCAAATTTCTGGCTCTTCACCACTTTATTCTTCTCGTTCTTTACATCTTCTATCTTTTTCTCCAGGTCCACGATGGTCTGGGGCACATTGATATTTTTCAGGTGCACCCGGGCGCCTACTTCATCCATTACGTCAATGGCTTTATCAGGCAGTAAACGATCGGTTACATAACGGTCACTCAGTTTCACACAGGCATCAATTGCTTCCTGGTCATAGTTCACGTTATGGTAATCTTCGTATTTGGACTTGATATTATTCAGGATCTGGATGGTATCATCCACACTGGGCGGATCAATCACCACTTTCTGGAAACGACGGTCAAGGGCGCCGTCTTTCTCAATGTACATCCGGTATTCATCCAGGGTGGAAGCGCCAATACATTGGAGCTCGCCACGGGCCAATGCTGGTTTAAAGATATTGCTGGCATCCAGTGAACCACTGGCACCACCTGCGCCCACAATGGTATGCAGCTCATCGATGAACAGGATCACATCCCGGTTTTTCTCCAGCTCATTCATAATGGCCTTCATCCGCTCCTCAAACTGGCCACGGTACTTGGTACCAGCCACCAGGGCTGCCAGATCGAGGGAGATCACCCGCTTATCAAACAAAACACGGGAAACTTTACGTTGTACAATGCGGAGGGCCAGGCCTTCCACAATAGCAGTCTTACCCACTCCCGGTTCCCCGATCAGGATCGGGTAATTCTTTTTCCGGCGGGAAAGGATCTGCGATACCCGCTCGATCTCAGACTCACGTCCTACAATCGGATCCAGGGCACCGAGTTCCGCCATCTTAGTAATGTCACGGCCAAAAGTGTCTAATACCGGGGTTTTGCTTTTGGCAGTACCGGCTTGTTTACTGCCGCCTTTCGGCTGAGAATATTTTTTCTCTTCATCAAAATCATCATCATTCTCATCCTGAAATTCGGCACGGGGATCGTTTGATTTTACGATGCCCAGCTCTTGTCTGAAAAGATCGTAGTCCACGTCAAACTGATTTAAAATTTGAGTTGCAATATTTTCTTTGTTCTTGAGAATAGACAGCATCAGGTGCTCCGTCTCCACTGTCGCACTTTTCAGAGCTTTGGCCTCCAGTACGGTCACGCGGATCACTTTTTCGGCCTGTTTGGTCAGGGGCAGACTGTTGATATTCGCAATGTTCTTTCCCGTCTTATCCTTTACCGCCAGTTCGATCTCTTTCCGCAATTCATAAAGATCCACATTGAAGCTTTTCAGGATCCGGACTGCTGTATTGTCTCCTTCGCGGATCAGCCCCAGCAAAAGGTGCTCCGTTCCTATAAAATCATTGCCCAGCCGTAGTGCTTCCTCCCTGCTGAACGAAATAATCTCCTTAACCTGTGTTGAAAAATTATTATCCATTTTAAGATAATTGGTTGTGATACAATATTAACGAATAAATTTGGTTCTTTTTCCGGGGTACTTATAAACGGTCTGTTGATAATTTAAGTTGCAGGGGAAACCCTGATTTTTACTTTGCAGACGGGATAGAAGTGCCAATTACTAAACGTAAGAACTATGAATGTCAAAACCGATACCAAAGAGAAATTTCATGCCATCACGGTAAATGATCCGGTTTTGTCTGCTACTATGACAGACGAAATGGGGGAATGTTTGCTGCCTTACCTGCAAAATGAGGTTAAAA
>CAUJFR010000200.1 GCA_963169885.1 Bacteroidota bacterium | reverse complement strand
GGATCTGCAGGGCTTCCACTGTAGACTTCATCGGGAAAGCATGTGTCGCCAGGGCACTGTTGCCGAAAAAATTGGTATCTGCACCCGTGGCCAACACCAGCACATCGTAGGAGATTTCTTCTTCGTTGGTAATGATTTTATTCTCAGCATCCCGGACTTCTTTCAGTTCGGCCAGACGGATCCGTACATTCCGGCTTTTTTGAAACACTTTCCGGAGCGGAAATGAAATATTACTGGCATCCAGTCCGGCCGTGGCCACCTGGTAAAAAAGCGGTTGAAACTGGTGATAATTGAAACGATCGAGCAATATAACTTCAAATCCGGGTTTATTGTTGAGCATACGGGCGAGCTTTAATCCCCCGAATCCGGCTCCTGCAATGACGACTTTCATGGTTAGTGTTTTACAACACAAAAATACAATATTTTCAATATTTATTGAAAATACGGGAATATTTATTTTACCCAACTATATAACACAAAGGCAATGAAATAGATAACCAGCGGCACTTCGTACCCCGGAATGCCGCCAAGGCACATGGCGACGATTCCAGCCGCCAGTACCAGCATGCCCATCGACAACCATTGTCCGAGGGAATTGCCTTTCAGTTTTAACGGATACTCCATATGTCCGGCAGGAACCGACAGCGATAATAAAACCATACCGGCGAGTACCCAGGCGCCGGATTGATCAGCCGGAGCTACTGAACCGGACAACAGCAGTACCAGTATACCTGCAGCGATACAGGCCATAAAGGCTATCGCATTCCATCGTTCTGAAGGTTCAAGGGCATGTTTCCCGTCCCGGTGAAAGAGCAGGAAGGCATTGGCCATCGGGCTGATGATCCAGCTGATCCCGATAAATAAGAGGTAAGCCCCAGCCACGATAATTCCGATCATTTCAAAATCGGGACTATTTTTTGTAATACTCACCACGATCCGTACACCGATATAAATGGCGATAAAAAATCCCCAGCGGAAGTTCTTTCCTTTATTATGCACCCAGAAACTGAATTGTAATAACCAGCGGTAAGGCGGGATTACGGATTTGAGGGCTTCCTTCAGTCCGCTTTTGGCATGATGCAGATCCGGATCGATCCGTAAGGCTTCGCGGAAATGGGTGGTGGCGTCTTTGTGCCGGCCCTTTTCGAGTAAGTTCCACCCTACTGTTGCATGCGTGATGGCATTATCCGGATCCATGGATAAAGTGGTCTGCATGGTCTCCACCGCATCATCCGTACGTCGCAGTTTATTCAATGCAATCGAACGCGCATTCAGGGCCGTTATATTTTCCGGATCCACGGCCAGCCCCTCATCCGCTTTTTCCAGTGCCAGTTCATACATCCGCTCCGCGATATAAATATGGGAAAGCAAGCCATAAAACTCCGCCTGGTAAGGTTCGAGCCGGATCGCAGTGGATAACTGACCGATTGCCTGCGTGTATTCATCGCGCTGGTAGTAGGCAAAACCCAGCAGGTAAAAATAATACCCTTCCTCCGGGTCCTTGGCGATGGCTTGCTGAAAAACAGCGATCGCCTCTTCCGTTTTCTTCTCTCCCAGCAGACACTGGCCATACAAGGAAAGGGCCGTATCATTATCAGGATCCTGTGACAATACCTGTTTCAGTTCTTTCTTTGCATCAGTGGTTCTCCCCTGCTGCAGCAACAACCGGGCTCGTTCCAGGTTTGTACTAAACTCATTCATGTGCGGTCAGTGTTTTTGATAAATCATATTTTTCATTGAACTCCCAGCGATTGCGAATCCAATGAAATACAGCCATGACCATAATTGTACCCATATAGATTATTTCATAGCCGGCTTTGGGAAACAGGATAATACTCATCAGTAATAGACAACTCAAAAAAATGCATACTATATTGTGACGGATATATCGGGGAGCTTTCCTTTTCTCCTTGTCCAGCTGTAAGCGAATGGCAGGATAAAACAAGATCCAGCCGGCACAACCCAGCGACAACCAGACTTCTATCTTGTCGCCAATCAGAAAAAATGAACCAATACCTGCCACGATACTGAATAAACCAATCAACAAAAACAGCATATTCATATACTTTTTCCTACGCCTGCCCCTGATTTTCAGGCTACCCGTTAAATATCCGATAACCAATGAAACGCGATACAGCCACGAGGGTAATGCCAGGATGAGGCCCATTATCCAGCAGGACAATACCCCAATATGAATTAATGGATGATAATGACCCACTATCGAATACAATCCAATCATCCATAAAAGGCTGGCAATAATTACCAGTATCTTCCGGAATTTCTTAAATAAAAAAAGGAATCCATCTATGGAATACCGGTACCATGACTGGGTTGATAACTCGACGGACTCCAGTTGTTGCTGATAATACGCAGCTTCCGGGATCTTACGAAGCGCAGCTAAAATTGCTTCGCGGGCTTCATTCCGATCACCAGCTTTCAACAGTACCTTTGAAAACATAGATAGAAACTGTGGATCTTCCGGGTAATTGGCCATTGCAATACGAAGGTAATCCAGCGCTTCTTTCTCCCTGTCTAAGCGGATTAAGGAAAAATAGGCAGCCGCCAGGCAGGTTCGGTTCAGCGGATCCTTCGACAATCCGTCCAATGCCACATTCCAAGAATCCGTCAAATGTTCATACCCTGTTAAAAGCAAAATAGATTTTAAGCCAAGGAAATCCGGGTTTTCGGGTTCTTGTTCAAGTGCACGACATATCCAGCCATAACCTGCAACCTGATCGTTGGCTTCCATTTCAATCCTGGCTAATAAATAAAAAGCAGCCGGATTTTCCGGTTCAATCCGTAAGGCGGTATACAAGTCAGCTCTTGCTTCATCTGTTTCTTTAAGGGTTAAATGAAGCTTTCCTCGTATTATATAAACCCATGGGTTCTCCGGTTCATGCTGAAGCATTTCCGAAATCAGCTTTTTTGCAAGAAAACTGTTTCCCGAATTGATCAACTGATCAGCTTTCTCCATCATGACAGGCACTATTCCCATCTATTTCCTGATCTTAAGGTATTTCAGAATATCATCGTATAAGCCGGATTCATTGGCGTATAAGGCATAATTGCGGGCAGATGAAAACCACTCAGCTGTGGAGGGCCGCAGTTGTTTCACCGCTTTTAAAAGATCCTTTGTTTGTATGGGTTGTATCACGCCCTTACTGAGTGATTCGGTGAGTTTATCTTCCACGGCCAGATCAATAACAGCTTTGATATCGGCCCCTGAAAAGCCGTTACTGGCGGCCGCAACTTTTCCGGCATCAATATCCCCAACAGGGCGGTCTTTTAACTGCGACACAATAATATCTTTCCGGGCGGACTCATCCGGTGGCTCCACAAAGATGATCCGATCAAACCGGCCCGGACGACGGAAGGCCGGATCCACTGCCCAGGGAGCATTGGTGGCGGCCAGTATCAGCACGCCTTCATTATCCGTTTCCACCCCATCCAGTTCAGCGAGGAACTGATTGATTACATGTCGCATGGCGGATTGTTTGAGATCATTGCGGCTGGCGCCCATGGCATCCACTTCATCAAAGAAAAGGACACAGGGTTTGTTACGCCGGGCCATCTCAAAAATTTCATGCAGGTTCTTCTCACTGTTCCCGATCCACATATCAAGAATATCGTGTAG
>CAUJFR010000199.1 GCA_963169885.1 Bacteroidota bacterium | reverse complement strand
AAGATGGAACAGCTGTCGAAGTGGAATGGGTTACCCGTCTGCTGCCGGATGGACGGATGCTGGGAGTAGGCCGGGATATCACCCAGCAGCTGAAAGCTTTATCGCAGCAAAATCTTTTGTCTGCTATTGTAAATTCGTCAGATGATGCGATCATCAGTACCAACCTGAGTAATGTAATCAGCAGCTGGAACCTTGGTGCAGAACAAATGTATGGTTATACAGCTGCGGAAATGAAAGGTCTTTCAGTTGACAGACTTGTTCCTCCGGATACCGCAGTGGTTGAATCGGAAATACTGGAGAAAATAAAATCCGGAGTAACTGTAATACATTACGAATCTGTACATCAAAGAAAGGATGGGAAGCTGATTTTTGTATCCATCACCACTTCCGCTTTACTGGACTCTAAGGGGGCGATTACCGGCAGTTCGAAAATTATCAGGGATATCACCCGGCAGAAAGAAGATGAAAACCGGATCAGGCTCTCCAATGAACGGTACGAAGCGGTAGCCAAAGCCACCAGTGATGCCATCTGGGATTTTGACTATCAAACCAATAAAACCTTCATTGCGGGTACTGGTTACCGTGACCTGTTCGGGTATCCGCTCGTAAACGTTTTCAGTGAACCCGGATTCTGGGAAGACCGGATCCATCCGGAAGATATAGAGCGGGTGCTAAAGACCATGGATGATGCCAAACTGGATAAATCCGTAAGCCAGTCCAGTATGGAGTACCGGTTCCGCCAGGCAGATGGCAGTTGGGCCTATCTCAATGACCGGTTCTTCATTATCAGGGACCTGGAAGGCAGACCCCTGCGTTTACTGGGCGCGAAACAGGATATTACAAAACGGAAAGAAGCGGAGCAGGAACTGATGCAGATTGCAGTAGAAAAACAACTCCTCTATGACCGGCTTTCTGTTATCCTGAATACACTGCCGGCCAGCGTGGCACTGTTGGATCCGAAGGGCGTCATGGTCGAAGTCAATGATGCCTGGAAAACGTTCGCCGATGTCAACGGATTTTCCGGAGTCAATTATGGGGTAGGAACCAGTTATTTCACCATCTCCTCACATTCCTTTGGGGACAATGAACAGATAGGGAATGATATTTCCGCCGGGGTACAAGAAGTACTGAATGGTGCTGTTCAGCAATTCGAATATGAGTATTCCTGGCACTTGCCTAAAATGAAACGGTGGTTCAGAATGGTGGCGACTCCGCTAAAGGGCCGCGAATTTAACGGGGTGGTCGTCATGCATATCGATATTTCGGAAATCAGGCGGCTCGAACTGGAAAGGATTGAAAGCAAAATTGAAGAACAAAAGAAAGTGACGGAAGCGATGCTGAAAGGACAGGAGAAGGAAAGAAATGCGATCGGCATCGAACTGCACGACAATGTGAACCAGATTCTGGTAGGTACGAAAGTGTTGCTATCTGTTGTCCGTGATTTTCCGGAAAAAACAAGCGAACTGATTCCTTCCTGTATTGATAATATCAGCCTCGCGGTACAGGAAAACCGGAAAATCGCCCATGAACTGGTAACCCCGAACCTCTCGGATGAGAATCTCCTGCAACAGATTACCCGCCTTACACAGACCATGCTGAAAAATGCAGGAATCGGAACCTATATCAATCATGAAAGCCTGAATGAACGTTTACTGACAGATGAAATGAAACTGGCCTTATACCGGGTGGCCCAGGAGCAATGCACCAATATTATAAAGTATGCGGGTGCGGAACAGGTGGTGATATCACTGGCCACCAAGAAAAACTACTTCTATATGCGCATCGCTGATGATGGGCATGGCACTGATCCTAAAAAAGTGACACATGGTATCGGGTTAAAGAATATTTCCAGCCGGTTGAGTGTATTCAGTGGCACGATCAGTATTGACACCGCACCGGGACAGGGATTTGCCCTGGAAATTGAAATCCCGTTACAACCGGAAAAAGCAACAGCACCGGCTGTCTGATTTTCAGTCAGATTAGTAATTTGTCTTATCTGAAAGCCTTGTTTAGGCTGCTAAAACAGTTACCTTTACCTGCTAAACAGGAATGCCTTGAGCAGATCAATTTATATCCGTATTCTCCCCTTTTTGTTTTGGGCGTTTGTATGGTTATTCCAGCAACATCCGGCTTCCGGACAATTATGCACCGGTAGTTTAGGGGACCCGGTGGTACATATCGACTTCGGTTCACCCTCAAATCCTTCTACCGGCTTTTCTGCACCGGGTTATACCTATTCCAATTCCTCCTGTCCGAACGACGGTTTTTATACGATTACCGGTTTTAGTACCGGCTGTTTTGGCAATGCCTGGCATACGGTGGCCGCTGATCACACCGGCGGGGGAAATTATATGCTGGTCAATGCTTCTTTTCAACCAGGCGATTTTTTTGTAAAAACGGTCAGTAATCTTTGTCCGAATACCACTTACGAATTTTCGGCATGGATCATGAACGTACTGATATCCCCAACGGGAATCAAGCCGGATATTACATTCCGGATTGAAACACCCGCGGGTACAATTTTGAATCAATACAGTACAGGTGGTATTAGTGTCACTTCATCTCCGCGCTGGGAGCAATATGGATTTTATTTTACGACCACCGCCGGCAATACCGATGTGGTGATCCGGATGACCAATAATGCACCAGGTGGTCAGGGCAATGACCTGGCCCTGGATGATATCATGTTCAGACCCTGTGGTCCTGTAGTGACTTCAGCGATACAAGGTGTCAGCCTGCCGGTTAATGTTTGCGTATATGATCAGCAGTCCTACACGTTTACAGGATCTCTTTCTCCAGGCTTTGTGAATCCGGTTTATCAATGGCAGTTTTCTGCTGACTCCGGCAGAACCTGGACCGATATACCGGGAGCCAACGGACTCACCTATACACGACCTCCATCGGCAGAAGGACGATTCAGGTACCGGCTTTCAGTAGCAGAAAGCGGAAATGCAGGCATCCCTTCGTGCCGGATCGCATCGGAGCAACTGGAAGTGATCATTCATCCACGCCCCGAGGTCAGTGCCGGACCGGATAAAATACGTGTTAGCGGGTATAGTGATACCCGGCTTTCCGGAGTAGTTTCGGGTGATAATGTTACGTACCGGTGGACACCCCCTGATTTTTTAAGCGCCGATAATGAATTAGAACCGCTGGTTACTGCCATTAATGATATGCAATACCGTCTTTCTGCCGTGTCAGGTGCCGGTTGCATCAATGAAGATGAAGTGCTGGTGAAAGTAGTGGCCGGTGTTTTTGTGCCTTCGGCATTTACACCGAATAACGACGGAAAGAATGATCGCTGGACGATCCCGTTTCTTGACCCGTCCTGGGGGGCTAAGGTGATGGTCTTTGACCGTACAGGACAACTGGTTTACCAGGCAAGAGGAGTCGTTGTTGACTGGGATGGTAAATTCAAAGGGCTTCCCCTGGATACCGGTAGTTTTGTCTATTATATTCAGTTTGCGGATGGTAAGCCTGATCTGAAAGGCACGCTGACCCTGATCCGCTGATCCGTTTATACCACAAGTATAAAAAAAAATATTGCGCATGAAAAAATTCGCGACAAGCACCGTTACTGTTGCCCTCTTTTTGATGAGCAGCTTTTTATATGCCCAGGATGCCGCCGCTTATGTAAAGGAAGGATTAAAGCTCAAGAGTGAGCGTAAGAGCAGAGCGGCGATGGAGCAGTTTAAAAAAGCCCTGTTGGTAAAACCGGATCATACAGAAGCCTTATATGAAATGGGCTGGTGCCAGAATGACCTGAAGGACCATACCGGGGCGTTGACCAGTTTACGGAAGGTCCGGAATAGCTGGTCTCAAATAGCCAAAGTTCATTTTGAATTGGGGTATGCATTTTTGAAAACCAATCAGATTGATTCAGCCCGGGCTTCGTTTGGGAAGTGTATCGCAATCAATCCGGGATACAGCGGAGCCTATCTGCATCTGGGAAATATAGCGTATGATAATAATGAAAACAGCGCGGCTTTGTCTTATTTCAAAAAATATGAAGAATATGTAAAAAAACCTTCGGAAGATTATCTCTACTGGTACAGAAAAGGCTTTGTTCAGAATGCCCTGAAACAGTACGATTCAGCAAAAACCGCTTTACTGAAATCACTGGAATGGAAAAAGAATTACCTGAATACTTATCTGGAACTGGGGTATGCGGCCACCCGGTTAAAGCAGGCAGAAGAAGCCATTGGTTATTTTAACTCGGCTATTCAACTCGACCCGAAAAGCCATATTCCGTACAATGGTATCGGAGAAGTTTACCGGGATGTAAAGAAGGACATGGATCAGTCTATGTCCTGGTACCGGAAAACACTGGCATTAAATGAAAACGAGCGGAAAGCAAATTTCGGAATGGGCTATTGCCTGAATTCGAAGCGGCTTTACACGGATGCCATTACCTATCTCCGGAGAGCCATTGCTTCAGAATCCACGTATACAGCAGCCTATGTGGAATTGGGGTACAGTTTATACAAAACAAAAAACTACACGGAAGCCCGTTCCAATCTGCTTAAAGCAATCGAATTAAATCCCCAGAATGAGAATGCACATTATTACCTGGTTACCATGTTTGTGGAACAAAAGGATAAGGTAAGTGCACAGAAATGGCTGAATGCCCTTCGTGCAATGAATTCAAGACATGTGGCTGAACTGGAGCCGAAAGTCAGTGCCCTGTAATCGCTAAACGGTTGTTCAATTATAGGCTTACAGCAAACAGCTGTTAAATGCCTGTTCTCACTTGTTTATTCAACCGGTTTATCCGGAGCTCTCTTATTATTTTCACGATGCAATTGTGAATCCCTGATTCCTATTACCTAATCCCTATTACCGAATACCCAATTCCTTTTCGGGAATAAATCCGCCCAGTTAAAAATGTGAACTGCACAGGCAGTTTGGTATGCAATGAGCCTCCCTGGTTTTCTAACCGGGGATCTTTTTTTATCACTTGTCAAGCCCGGGACTTCAGTTAACAACCGGAAGCCTCCGCAAACCAAACGGGGCAGAATGATAAAAAGCAGGTGAATATTTTAGCAGGGTAATTATCCAATATTCACTTAAAAATCAACACCAAATGAAAATGAAATTCATGGCGCTGTGCCTGATGGCCGGCCTGTTCGTACTCCCTTCCTGTAAAAAAGACAAGGAAACCACGCCCACACCACCCCCTGTGGTGGCCAATCCTACGCTCAGGGCAATCAGTCCTGCCGCCGGACCTAAAAACACACTGGTAGCTATTAGCGGCACAAACTTCGGAACAAACAGTGCTGTACTGAAAGTATTTTTTAATAATGTACAGGCCAGTATTCAATCGGTCAATGATACCCTGATCACTGCGCTCGTTCCGGTGAATGCAGGTACCGGTACCGTAAAACTGGAGAAGAACAGTACTTCTGTTAGTGGTCCTGCTTTTGACTATTATGTAACCAACCGGGTGCTCACGTATGCCGGTAATGGACAGGGTTTTGCAGATGGAAATGCCGCCGCTGCACAATTTAATGTAGTAAGCGGTGTGGCGAAAGACGCGGCCGGAAATTTATTCGTTTGTGACCGCGACAATCACCGGATCCGTAAAGTGACACCTCAGGGTGTTGTATCCACTTTTGCCGGTGGTACCATGGGCTTTGCAGATGGCACAGGGGCGGCGGCCCGTTTCAATCAACCTTATTGTATTACTATTGATGGAGCTGGCAACCTGTATGTAGGGGATCGGATCAATCACTCCATCCGGAAAATAACTGCGGCCGGCGTGGTGACTACGTTGGCTGGAAACGGTACAGCCGGAGATGCAACAGGTACCGGCAGTGCCGCCCGGTTTAATGAGCCGATAGGTATCGTTGCAGATCCGTCTGGTACTTTATATGTGGCCGACTATATCAATCAAAAAATCAGAAAGGTAACAACTGCCGGCGTGGTGACCACTTATCAGAATATCCTGGCATTTGGCCTGGCATTAGATGCAGCAGGTAATTTATATGGTACCGGCTACTATAATCATTTTATCTACAAGTTTAGTCCGACGGGTGCATACAGCGTGATAGCCGGATCCAATGGTAACGCCGGTATAACAGATGGCACGGGAACAGCGGCCCTTTTCAATTTTCCATCAGGGATCACTGTAGATGGGAATGGGAATCTGTATGTGTGTGATGCACAAAATCACCGGATTCGCAAAATCACGCCGGCCGGGGTCGTTACTACACTGGCTGGGAATGACCCGGGTGTGATGGATGGTATTGGTAGTGGGGCCTCATTTGACACGCCACTTGGTATTTGCGGAGATTTCGCAAACAATGCCGTGTATGTGGCTGACTTTAATAACAGCCGTATCCGCAAACTGATTGTTGACTAAAATTTGAAATATGAATAAAACAGAATGGTGGCCCAAAGAGGGCAAACTGAAAAAAGGCCTGATCATACTGGGCATCATCATCGTTGCTTCGTTATTAATGACACTGATAGAAGAAAAAGGGGTGACATTTACCAAACGCATGCCATTTATAATTGCCCTTTCCTGCCTGGCTGTCTGGTTCTACCAGCCCGCCAAAAAAGAAAAAGTATAGGCTGATTTCAGCATCAGCCGGTTGGCCGTAAGCAAACCGTTCACCTTTTCCGATAACCACTACCCAAACCGTATCCCTGCAGCAGCAGGGGTACGGTTTTTTCAGTTGATAAGCGCGACTGTTTAACTGATAACTGTATGGTTCTGGTTGAAGTCTGCCTGTTATTCACATTCCGTAAATAAATCCGGAAAAACAGTTTCCGGGAAAACCGGCTAGTTCCCCTATTTTTAAAGGCATACCATAACCAAGTCCCCCGTTATGAAAAGAGTCTCTTTTCTCCTGATTTTTTTTGTCCAGGCACTGATACAGCCGGCCATGGCTCAGTCCTGCAATTGTTCGGAGTATTTAACACTGAAAGCAAAATGGGAATCCTCGGAGGATGAGCCTACTGGCTATATCAGTCAGCTCCGGGCTTCTTCCAATAAGGTTTGTGTGGCTAAAAGCTATGAGTGGAAGGCCATGGAGTATCTTGAGAAAGGCAGCTATGACAGCGCAGACCAGTTTTTCAGAGAGGCCGAAAGACAATACAAGCAGACCGGTTGCAGCGATAGTATACTGGTCAGTACCTATAAAAACTGGGCAGGATTATATTTTACACAATCAGATTTCGGTAAATCCCAGGAGTATTGTTTCAAATTACTAAAGGCGGCAGAGCTATCCGGCAATCCGGCTGAAACAGGGAATTGTTACACCATGATCGCCCAGTTATTTAATCAGACCGGACAAGCGGAGAAGGGCGTGGTATACTCAAGGAAAGCAATACCATTGATCAGCGAGGTTACAGACCCGGTTAAAAAATCTGACCTGCTTTATAAACTGTCGAAACGTTATTTGTGGTATTACCAGGATACCAAAGCGAAAGGGAGTCTTGATACATCAGAATTGTTTACCATCAGGCAATTGGATGTAGCCAGATCCATTAACCGTAAAAGCGCGTTGTCCGCCGCATTTAATAATCTTCAGGGTATTGCCTGGGAAAGAGGGGATCTTAAAAAGGCATTGGTATACCTGGACAGTTCCTTTAAATATACGGATAAGGAGAATGATGATATTGTAGGTACAAATTATTTTGACAAGGCCGACATCTATATCGAACTGAAAGATTATGCAAATGCGGCCCGGAT
>CAUJFR010000198.1 GCA_963169885.1 Bacteroidota bacterium | reverse complement strand
CTTCAGCACCTGGGGCATCAGGGTGATACCGGTTCCGTGGATCGGGGTAAAGACGATCTTCAGGTCTTTGTGTTTGGCGATCACTTCGGGATACACACTCAGTTCTTTTACCATCTCCATGTACTGCTCATCCATTTCCTTACCGATGAGGACAATATTGGCTTCACCACCACTCCATTTCACTTCATCTACGGAGGCAATCTTGTCCACTTCTTTGATCACATTCTTATCATGCGGAGGTACCAGCTGGGAACCATCGTCCCAATAAGCCTTGTACCCATTGTATTCTTTCGGATTGTGCGAAGCGGTACAAACCACCCCACCCTGACATTTCAGCGTACGGATGGCAAAAGATAATTCAGGAGTCGGACGCAAGGCTTCAAACAAATAGACTTTGATGCCATTGGCCGCAAATACATTGGCCGTGGTCTCGGCAAAGAAGCGGCTGTTATTGCGGCTGTCGTGGGCAATAGCCACGCTTACTCCATTGGGAAAACACTGATTGAGATAGTTGGCATAACCCTGAGTTGCCATACCCACCGTGTATTTGTTCATCCGATTGGTACCCACTCCCATCAGTCCGCGCAAACCACCGGTACCAAACTCAAGGTTCCGGTAAAAGGCATCAGCCAGTTCATTGGGGTTATCAGCCTGCAGTTTTTTTATCTCGGCCTTGGTGGCATCATCAAAGTTTCCGCTGAGCCAGGTATCAATCTTGGTTTGTATTGTGGCGTCCATATCGTTATAAGGTTTGATTTTAAAATGGAAAGTTATTGAATTTTAGCTTTTTAAAAACTGAAAAGCACCCCTAAAACGTATTTTTGTTGTATGAGCCCGGCAAATGCAAACAGTATAAGGATTATGCCCTCCATTTTCGGGGCAAAGAGGCTCATTCCAGCTTGGTCCATATTCCTGTTGCTTATCGTTATTTCATCCTCCCTGCCTGCACAGGATAGCACTAAGCAATCAGTTCAACTTGTTTTGGATAGCGGAGGGAAAGCCAATCCATCTTTTGAAAGAGTAGTGTATACTAATCCCCATGCTGATAAAAAAGATCCCCAGTTAAACGCTCAACTGAAAAAAAAACGCACCTGGTTGATCGGCGGGGCCAATGTCCTGGGATATGGAGGCACCATGATCGGGCTCTATCATTCCTGGTATAAAAACTATCCGCAAAGCAAATTCCATTCCTTCAATGACTGGCGGGAATGGAAACAGGTGGACAAAGTCGGTCATCTATACAGCGCCTATATCGAAAGTTATGGCAGTATGAAAATGTGGCAATGGACCGGGATGGACCGCAAAAAGCGGATATGGATCGGCGGTATGAGCGGGGCCGTTTACCAGACGGTGATCGAAGTGCTGGATGGATTCAGTACCGGCTGGGGCTGGAGCTGGGGCGATTTCTCGGCCAATATGCTCGGCAGCGGTGCCCTGGTGGCCCAGGAACTGGCCTGGGATGAACAGCGGATCAAACTTAAATTCTCCTTTCACAAAAAAAATTACCAGGATCCTGAACTGAATCAGCGGAGCGATAAACTGTTTGGTAATTCACTGGCGGAACGAATGCTGAAAGACTACAATGGCCAGACTTACTGGGCCAGTGCCAATCTGAAATCCTTCTTTAAAAACAGCCGGCTGCCTGACTGGTTATCGGTCTCGGTGGGTTATGGGGCTGAAGGTTTATTCGGCGGCACCGAAAATATCGGGAAGGATGAGAACGGGAATATCATTTTCAACCGGCCGGATATCAAACGGTACCGCCAGTGGTTCCTCGCCCCGGATATTGATCTCACCAAAATAAAGACGAATAAAAAAGGGCTGAAATTCCTCTTCACCGTACTCAGTGCCTTTAAATTCCCAACGCCCTCCCTCGAATATGGTAACGGCAGGTTCAGGTTGCATGCGCTACACTTTTGAAGTCATATCCGCTTCGCAGCTATGATGGCCATGAATGGCTTTGCCTGCGGCAAAATTGGGTGCCCACTAAAACACACGAAGGGACACGAAAAATACAAAATACAGAAAGGCGGCCACGGATCACACGGAGTAACACGGATTATCCCTGCGGGATGGAATTTTGCAGGAAAGACGGGAAGAACGGGAAGAGATTTTGACAGAGGAAAAAATATCCCGCAAAGCTTTTAAGACTATTCGATACAGGTAGCGTTTTTAAATGTTCGGATAGTCTTTTATTCTTTGCGGGATAATAGCTTAAAAGGGGGAGAGTCAATCCGTGCTTATCCGTGTGATCCGTGGCTAAACCCTGCCGCCTGGCAGGTTCCTGGCTGTTCCTTTCGTGTCCCTTCGTGTGTTTTCGTGGCCAATATCAATTGCCGCAGGCAATTTTGCATTTAGTGGCTAACACTTGTTCATTCCGTGGAGCATATCCCTTAAATTAGCAGCGTAATCAACGGCTATGCAAATCATTCAACAACTACTTTTCATCCTCCTCAGCGCAGTGGCAATTTTTTTGTTTACCAAAAAGGCCCGTGAGATTGCCCGTAATATCCATCTCGGACGTCCTGAGAACCTCAGCGATAACCCTTCCCAGCGCTGGAAAAATCTTTTGCTCCTTGCCTTCGGTCAAAAGAAAATGTTCCGCAACCCGCTGGTGGCCGTGATGCACTTTTTTGTCTATGCCGGATTTATCATCATCAACATAGAAGTCCTCGAGATCGTACTCGACGGCATCACCGGTCAACACCGTTTATTTGCCGCCCCGCTCGGTGGTCTCTATACCTTTCTCATCAATAGCTTTGAAATACTGGCCCTGACTGTACTGCTGGCCTGTGTGATTTTCCTGGTGCGCAGGAATGTGATCAAACTGAAACGTTTTGTGAGTAAGGATCTGGATGGCTGGCCCCGCAGTGATGCCAACTATATCCTGATTACCGAGATCGTATTGATGTCGTTGTTTTTAATCATGAATGCAGCCGATACACAATTGCAACAACTCGGATCTGAGCATTATGCCGCCCATCCCACGGGTAATTTTGTGATCTCCCAGTTTTTACAGCCGCTGATAAACGGCTTCAGTGAGGGTAGCCTCATTGCACTTGAACGTACCTGCTGGTGGCTGCATATCGCGGGGATCTTTGCCTTCCTGAATTATCTCCCCTATTCCAAGCACCTGCATATTATCCTTGCATTCCCGAATGCTTATTTTGCGCGACTGAAGCCCATGGGTGAAATGGAGAATATGCCATCGATCCAGCAGGAAGTTTTATATGCCATGCAGCCCGAACTGGCCCCCACCGGCGAACAACCGGTGCCTCAGAAATTCGGGGCAAAAGACGTACTCGACCTCAGTTGGAAGAACCTGATGGATGCGTACAGTTGTACCGAATGTGGTCGCTGTTCGGCAGCCTGTCCGGCCAACCAGACCGGCAAACTCCTCTCTCCCCGCAAGATCATGATGGATACCCGTGACCGGCTGGAAGTGGTGGGCAAGAATATTACGGCCAACAAAGAATTCAAAGAGGACGGCAAATCCCTGTTGCACGATTATATCACTGTGGAAGAACTCCGTGCCTGCACCACCTGTAATGCCTGTGTACAGGAATGCCCGGTAAGCATCAGTCCGCTCGATATCATCATTCAGCTCCGCCGTTACCTGGTGATGGAAGAAAGTAACTCTCCCCAGGAATGGGCAGCCATGTTCAGCAATGTGGAGAATAATTTTGCACCGTGGAAGTTTAGTCCGGAGGAAAGGGATGCCTGGACGAGGGAATAGTCGGGAGTCAGGAGTCGGGAGTCAATACAAAATTCAGTATACTTGGAAGAATTTGTTGATATAGCAAATGGGTTTATCAATGCTGGACAATACCGGGAGGCAATATTTTTTGCGAATAAGACAATAGAAAAATACCCTGATTTTTCAGAGGCCTATGAATACCGGGGTATCGCCCGGTATATACTGCTGGAAATTGATGATGCCTATGCCGATCTAACGAGAGCAATTGAATTGGATCCTGGTAATCATAAGGCATTTGCCAGCCGTTCAAATCTGAATGCATACAAAGAAAAATATGAGGAAGCATTATCCGATTGTGAAAAGGCCATTCAGTTAGAACCGGCCAATCTGAATTATAAAAATCAGGAGGCTGAATTGTATATGATCCGGAAGGATTATGAGAAATGTATCAGCAGTACTTCTTATGTACTCAATTTCCTGCCTGCGGATTATACTGCTTTGTGGTTTAAAGCCAATGCCTTAGCCGGGCTCAAAAGACATAAAGAAGCAGTTGAGGTTTTCACCATCATACTGAACAATTTCATGCATACTGAAGGGTTGTATAACAATATTGCATTTTCTCAGATCTACACCAATGAATGGAAAGAAGCCAAAAAGAATTTCCAGGCAGCGATCAGATTGAATCCGGCATGGGCCTATCCCTGGGATAATCTTGGCTATGTATATTACCTGGAGAAGAATTATGACGAGGCGTTGAAACTGATCAATAAATCAATCCTCCTTGACCCCTCTAATTCATGGGCCTATAAGAGCAGGGCGATTGTATATCTGGCTACCGGAAAAAGAACTGAGGCCAAATCCGATCTGCTCCGGGCCAATGAGCTGGGCTATAGCCGTATATATGATGAAGAAGTGAATGAATTACTTAGTAAGGAATTCAATGAACATTGAGAATTGAGCATTGAATATTGAAAATTTCTTTATTTAGTACTTCAATAACCAATATTCAACACTCAATTTTCATTTATCAACTTAAATACATGCATCTACAAAACTTCCCTTTTCAAACCATCGATTGGACCTCCGTTCCCTGCGAAGAACATGCAGGTGAAACCGGCACAGCCTGGTGGCAGGTGCAACACATGAATGAGGTACGGGTGCGGATGGTGGAATACAGTGCGGGCTATAAAGCCGATCATTGGTGCAACAAAGGACATATTATCCTTTGTCTGGAAGGAGAAATGGAAACTGAACTGGCGGATGGAAGGGTGATGA
>CAUJFR010000197.1 GCA_963169885.1 Bacteroidota bacterium | reverse complement strand
AGGTCCAGTCTGTTGGTGATCAGTTGTCCATCCAGGGCCTCAATAACGGGAATAGTTTTACCCCCGACATAGCTCACTTTAAATTCTTCTTCGGTCTTAGGACTGCAAATGAACCTGTTCAGTACGCCCCCCTTTTTACTTTTTACTTTTGACTTTTGATTTTCAGCTACCACCTCTCCATCGATATACGTCCTGACCACTTCGAATTTCTTTAAATCTTCCACTAAAATAAAATCTGCCGGATCTCCAACTCTTAATAACCCCACATCTAACTTATAGTGTTCCACCGGATTCACACATGCGGCCCGGAGTATTTTATAAATATCAATTCCCTTTGCTACGGCTCTTGCACATAGCTGGTTAATATGTCCAAGTACCAGGCTGTCCGGGTGTTTATCATCGCTGCAAAACATCATCTGCTCCGGCCAGTCATGCAGCAGTTCTACCAATGCGTCAAAGTTCTTCGCCGCCGACCCTTCCCGGATAATGATCTTCATGCCGTAGCGGAGTTTGTCAAGGGCTTCGTCGGCAGTGAAGCACTCATGATCAGTTGATATTACAGGTGCTGTGTATGGGTTGTTAGCTGTTTGCTGTTCGCTGTTAGGATCCTCCTGCCAACTGCCGTCTGGCGACTCCGGTCTCCCGTCTCCCGACTCCCGACTCCCGTCTCCCAACTCCTGACTCTCGACTCCCGACTCCCGACTGCTCCACTCCGGCCTTATATACCTCCCCGCCTCTTCCCCCCGCAATCCCGGTGCATGACCATCAACGGGCTTGCCTAACCGAAGAGAAGCGGTGATCTTTTTTATGACTTCGAGGTCGCCGTGCAGCACACCTGGAAAATTCATCATTTCGCTGAGGTATTTGATTTCGGGTCTTTTCAGCAGCTCTTCTACCTGCTCCGCATCCAGGGCGGCTCCGGCCGTTTCAAAAATGGTGGCCGGCACACAGCTGGGAGCTCCGAAATTGAATTTGAAGGGGACGGTCTTCCCGTTTTCAATCATAAACTCCACGCCTTTAAGGCCGCAGACATTGGCAATCTCATGGGGGTCACTGACAGTGGCGACTGTACCATGTACCACAGCCAGGCGGGCAAACTCCGCCGGTACCAGCATGGAGCTTTCAATATGGACATGACTGTCGATAAAACCAGGCAGGATAAAGGGCAGGGACTGACCCGGTTGTGGAGTAAAAGGCCTTATGGCCTGAATTTTGTCTCCTGATACAACCAGTTCTGCGGGATATTGCGTCTGTTGATGTACGTCCACGAGAACACCTGCGACTAAAAATGAACCATTCATCCGGAAAAATTGTTAGTACGCCTAAATTTACTGATTTGTGCCCCTGAAAAGGCTAGATTTGTCACCTGATTTATAAAAATAAAATCAACCATTAATCATGAAACGTTTAATTCTCTCTTTGCTCGTCCTGGCCTCTGCTTTTACGGTGAAAGCACAAACTGCCGACGAGGTTATTGCAAAACATATCGAAGCTATCGGAGGCGCCGAAAACTGGAAAAAAGTCAATTCCATGAAAATGGAAGGGGTTCTGCAGGTGCAGGGTGCCGAAGTAAATGTGGTGGTAACTGTACTTCACGGTAAGGGTATGCGCCAGGATATTTCTGTCATGGGCATGACCGGATATGAAATCGTGACTCCGACTGAAGGATGGGATTTCATGCCTTTTCAGGGCCAGACAGAACCCGAAGCTAAAACAGCCGAAGAACTGGCAGAAGCCCAGGATAACCTGGATGCTCAGGGTGAACTGATTGATTATGCCGCTAAAGGACATAAAGTGGAACTGATCGGTAAAGAAGATGTGGAAGGTACCGAATGCTTCAAATTGAAAGTGACGAAAAAAGGAGGATCTATATCCACCCTGTTTTTCGATCCTAAAACCTACTACATTGTTCAGAGCAAATCCACTCAAAAAGCCAATGGCCAGGAAATGGAAGTGACTACCAGTTTCAGCAATTATGAAAAACTGCCTGAAGGTATTGTGGTGGCTAAATCCCTGACCCTGCCTTTTGGTGAAATGAATATGAGTAAGATCACCGTGAACGGTCCGGTGGAAGAGTCTTTCTTCAAAAAATAATTTTCTGCCCGTATTTTTACAAAACCCCGATCCCTGTATCGGGGTTTCTTTTAATATCCATTAATATTTACCTATGCGGATTTTAACAACTGCTTTAGCCCTGCTTATGGCTGCAACAGGGTTTACCCAGACCCCCATCAACAGCAGCACTTTTGGTATGATGGAAGCCCGCTGGCTCGGACCAGGCACTATGAGCGGACGGATCACTGCCATTGAAGGGGTGGCCCAGGATGGCAAGACCATCTATATAGGTACAGCCGGTGGTGGCATCTGGAAAACCACCAATGCCGGTGCGTCCTTTAAACCCATTTTTGACCGTTACTGCCAGAGCATTGGTGCACTGGCCATCGATCCGAAAAATCCAAAAGTGATTTTTGCAGGTACTGGTGAAAGTAATATGCGGAACTCCGTTTCGATCGGGGATGGTTTGTATAAATCCACCGATGGCGGGGATAACTGGACTAAACTGGGAGGACTGGAGAAAACCGAACATATCGCGAAAGTGGTGATCAATCCCCGTGAGACCAATACTATTTATGTGGCAGCGCCGGGTCCGCTCTGGCACAGCAGCAAGGAAAGAGGATTGTACAAATCAACCGATGGCGGCAAAACCTTTGAAAAAATATTATTTATCAGTGATGAAGCCGGTTGTGCCGATGTGGCCGTTGATCCCGAACATCCGGATACCGTCTATGCATCCACCTGGGAATTCCGTCGCAAACCCTATGCCTTTAACTCCGGTGGCAATGGCAGTGGCATGTGGAAGAGTACGGATGGCGGCAAGACCTGGAAGGAACTGAATAAAGGATTACCGGCCAAACCTTTTGGCCGGATTGCCTTTGCCGTAGCGCCCAGTGCTTCGCAAAACCTGGTGGCCATTGTGGAATCCAATGAAACAGGGTTGTTTATTTCCGCAGATGGCGGAGAGAACTGGAAAAAGCAAAGCGCCACTTTCAATGTAGTATCCCGGCCTTTTTATTTTTCTACCATTGTAATCGATCCCAAAGATCCCAAACGGGTCTATCGTCCGGCCCTTTCCTTCTCCTATTCCAGTGACGGCGGCTATTCCTTTGCCGATGCCAGCAATGAAGGTGGATGGGTTCACAGTGACCATCATGCGCTTTGGATCAATCCCAATAATACCAATCAGCTTTATCTCGGTACGGATGGTGGCGTTTATATCAGTCTGGACCGTGGGGCCACCTGGAATTTTGTACAGTCACTACCCGTTGGTCAGTTTTATCATGCTTCGGTAGATGACCGCAAGCCCTATAATATTTATGGTGGACTGCAGGACAATGGCAGCTGGGTAGGTCCATCTGCCGCGGCAGGAGGAGTGAGTAATGGCATGTGGAAACCCATTAATGGTGGTGATGGATTCTGGGTACAACCCGATCCAAATGATATATATACCGCTTATGCCGAATCACAAGGTGGCAATATAAATCGTATTAATCTGGTGAATACAAAAGCGGTGAATATAAAACCACAACAGGCACCGGGAGAGGAAAAACTGCGCTGGAACTGGAATACGCCGATCGTATTCGGTGCTGCCAACAAGAAGAATCTCTACATGGCCAGTCAGTACTTGTATAAATCGGTCGATCAGGGCCGTAACTGGACCCGGATTTCACCGGACCTGACCACAAATGATAAGAAGAAGCAGGAACAGGAAGAAAGCGGTGGTCTCAGTGTCGATAATACATCGGCCGAAAATCATTGTACCATTTTCACCATGGCGGAATCTCCGTTGGATGAAAAACTGATTTGGGCCGGTACGGATGATGGTAACCTGCAGTACACTACGGATGCCGGTAAGACCTGGACCAATGTAGCCGGCAATTATAAAAATGCCGGCATACCCGCACAAACCTGGATCAGCAGTATTGAACCCTCCCGTTTTGATAAGAAAGTGGTTTATGCCACGTTTGATAATCATATGTACGGGGATCATAAAACTTATCTCGGTTTTTCTGCCGATATGGGACGGACCTGGAAACTGATCAGCAGTCCGGAGTTTACGGGCTTTGCCCACATCATCCGTGAGGATCTGGTCAATAAGGATTTATTATTCCTTGGTACAGAAATGGGTTTGTTTGCCACACTGGATGGCGGGAAAAACTGGTTCCGTATGAAGAATAAAATTCCTGAGTATGCGCTGGTAAGAGATATAAAGATTCATCCCCGTACACATGATCTGATCATTGCCACGCATGGTCGCGGAATCCTGATCGTAGATGATATTTCACCGATCCGAAATCTTAAAAAAGAAGCGGTGGAGAAAGACGTGGTCTTATTTCCCAATGCGCCGATCACCCTGACCATGGGTCAGTTTGGCGATGGTGGTTTTCCCAGCACTGGTGGTTGGCTGGCTGGAAATCCTCCATCCATTCCTCCAATCAAATATTACCTGAAAGACCGTGTAAACAGTGGAGAAGTGAAAGTGGAGATCTTTGATGCCGCAGGCAAACTGGTACAATCCATTCCCGGCAGTAAACGGAAAGGGGTGAATATGGTGATGTGGAACCTGAGTATGAAGCCGCCAAAGATTGCGAGTGGCGGCGCCAAGATTGATTTTGCCGGTTTCCTTGCACCGATGGTATTGCCTGGAGAATATACAATCAAACTGAAAGTGGCAGACTCGGTATATACCAGCAAAGTAAAACTGGTACATGATCCGCTGGATAAAAACTTCACCCTTGAAGATCGCAAGAAGCAACATAAAGCGGCGATGGATCTTTACCAGTTACATGAGCGGTTGGCACAGGTAGTGGATTCGATCAATGACCGGCAGAAGCTGATCAAAGATAATCTGACTAAAGTCACTGATTCCACCCTGAAGCGTTCCATGGTAGCGTATAATGAAGAACTGGAAAAACTCAGAAGTGAGTTACTGTCCACCAAACAAAAATCAGTATTTGCCGATGAGAAGAAACTGAGAGAGGATATCACCGAAGTATATGCGGGGGTAACTGGCCAGGAAGCAGCTCCTTCCAACCTGCAGTTACAACGCACGGTAACCCTGCAAAATGAAGTAAAGAAGAAAGAAGATGCGGCGAAAGTGATTATGAAAAAATATGATGAAGCCGTGAAAGCCGGCCTCAGAAAAGAAGGCCTGATCGGTCCAAAACCCGAAAAGAAAGGATTTTAAATTTTGCAAACAAATATCAGGAGGCTGCCGTTGGCAGCCTCTTTTTTTTGGCCACGAAAGGCCACAAAAAAACACAAAGAATACAGAATACAAAATACAGGCCACGGATTGCACGGATCAACACGGATCGCACAGGCCTGCCTTTGGCGGCAGGCAGGTATGCACGGATT
>CAUJFR010000196.1 GCA_963169885.1 Bacteroidota bacterium | reverse complement strand
CGTAGTTAGCAGATAGTAGTTAGTAGTCAGCCACTGAAAGGCGCAGCGGTTTATGAGTAGGGAAAATTGTACATTTTAAACCCGGAAATCATCAATCTCCTTGTCTTAATATAAATCTTAATAAATCTTTGTATTTAAATGATTGTCATATAATTAATAATTTATTAATTATTAATTATTTCGTAGTCAACAAAATTTAGCCACCCAAAACTCCGGTTTTTTGTAAATTTGCTTTTCACCTGACCCTTTAGATTGTTCCCATACTATTAAGGATTTGAAAATGTGAAATCGGGCTTTTGTAAAGCCCAGGTGCTGTTGTCCCTGATTTAAAATGAGGAATTATGTATACGTATGATTTGCTGGAAACAGGTTGTTATTACCTGGTGAAAGAGAAAGAAGATTCCCCGGTTATCCTGATCCGTGTGGCCGTTACAACGGACCACTGCCTGTTTGTACAACGTTATGATGAACCGATGGAGACCTGCTGGAAGCTTAAAAAAGATCCCCTTTTTGATATAATTGAATGTCTCAGTGATGCCGCTGTCAAATCCTGGGAAGCGTATTACCGGAGCAGCCAGGATGCATTTTTTGGTGGAGAAGAGGATGAATAACCCGTTGGTGTAAAATCGACAGACTGCTGATTGAAAAAAGCTATTTTAGCTGAACAATCAACGACTATGCGAATCACTTCTCTTTACCGGCATCTTTTTGCTTTCCTTTTTAGTATTAGTACCATTCAGCTTTCTGCACAGGAAGATTTTCTGCCCAACGATTACCTGGGTAAGGAATTCTATGCCGGACGGCGGGATGCATTCAGGTCAGCTATGCCGGACAGTTCGGTGGCGGTTATATTTGCCTATCCTACCAGGACCTTTTCCAACGATGTGGAATATATCTATCATGCCAACCCTGACATGTATTATTTCAGCGGTTATAAAGAACCACATGCCCTCCTGATTATTTTCAAAGAGGCCCAAACCGATACCTCAGGCAGATCTTATAAAGAAATACTTTTTGTCCAAAAAAAGAACCCGCAAGCCGAACAATGGACCGGCAAACGACTTGGTACGGAAGGCGCCCGGGAAAAACTGGGCATTCCTGAGGTATATAACGGTGCGGACTTTAAAAACTTCCCCATTGATTTCAGCCGGTTCAAGAAAGTCCTCCATGACCGGCTACCCGCAGATATACCAAACAGCAATGACAAAGCGGATCTATATGACCTGGTGGACCAATTCAGGCAAAAACTGAATCTGACTGATAAAAGCGTTCAACGTAACCCCGATACCCGTCTGTATCTTGAACTCACCGGCAAACTCCGCCGGATCAAGACCACAGAAGAATTGGGACTTTTGCGCAAAGCGGTTGAGATTTCCTGCCAGGCGCATAACGAAGTCATGAAAACCATTCATCCCGGCATGTCTGAACTGGAAATACAAGGACTGCAGGAATACGTTCACAAAAAACAAGGGGCAGAAGGTGTGGGATATGGTTCCATTGTAGGTTCCGGTGAAAATGGATGTGTGTTGCATTATATGGAGAATACCAAGACCAAAATAGGCGGCTCACTCCTGCTCATGGATGTGGGTGCTGAATATCATGGATACACGGCCGATGTAACCCGGACGGTACCGGCGGATGGAAAATATTCGGCGGAAGAAAGAGCTATATACCAATTGGTATATGATGCACAGGAAGCTGCTTTCAAGACCCTGAAGAATGGGGCAAAGTTTGCCGATGCCACCATTGCCGCCCGGGAAACCATTGCAGATGGACTGGTAAAACTGGGTATTCTGAAAGATAAGAAAGATATATGGACTTATTACCCGCATGGTTTGGGTCATCATATCGGGCTGGATGTGCATGACCGTGGGGCGATGGAAACCCTGCTGAAGGATATGGTGATCACTATTGAGCCCGGAATCTATATTCCTTCCAACAGTGATTGTGATAAAAAATGGTGGGGTATTGCTGTTCGGATCGAAGATGACGTGTTGATTACAGAAAACGGTTATGAGCTACTATCCAGGTTTTCTCCCAGGAAAATTGAAGACGTTGAAAAACTCATCAGCCAGAAAAGCGCCCTGGATAATTTTAAACTGGAACCCCTGCAATCGGAAAAAAAGAAAGGATTCTAGTAAACGATGAAGGCAGATTACTGAACAGTAACCTGTACATCACAAAATGTACTGTCAAAACTGATCCGGAAATTATTCACGCCACTTGCAAAAGGAGTTCCGTTGCTCCTTAGTTTAACCGTGGCAGTACCGGGTGAAGTAAACCGTCCGGTGGAGTTGAAGAAATATCCATTCACAGTATCGGTGGTTATCTCGTAGATCCCGGTATTGATCACATTGACATCAACGGTGATCGTATTGGAGTCGGCCACGAGGGGAACAGCTACCTGGTAGGAACCGGTTACCGTTTTGGGCAGGCAATCCCCTGTAAGACTGCTCTGCATACTTCCTTCAGCAGGGGTATCCGGCCCTTCGAAACTAAGTTCTTTACCACAAGCTGCCAGCACAACTACAGCAAGAACTAAAACATTGATTTTTATTCTCATATACCGAAAATGCTTTAAAATGCTAAAAATAAGACTATTTTTTTTACAGATACCGGTACAAACCAAATCATTACCGGCCCGTCAAATAATATATTAAATTTGAAAAATTTTTTCCCGGATGAGAAACGTATTATTCACCTTATTAGTATTATCATTTTTTTCCTGTAAGTCTCAATCGGGCGGAGACGAGGCTCATTTCGGTCCAGATGCGTTTGAAAAAGGCCTTCAGTCCGAATCTCCACAGATACTGGATGTGCGGAAAGCCACCGAGTTTAGTTCAGGACACCTGAAAAATGCCCTGCTGGCGGACTGGACAAACAAGCAGCAGTTTTTTGAACGGATAAAATACGTGGACAAAGACCGGCCTGTTTATATTTATTGCCTGGCTGGAGGACGCAGTTCAGCTGCTGCTGCCTGGATGCGGGAAAACGGATTTAAAAAAGTGGTGGAACTTTCCGGGGGCATTAATGCGTGGAAAAATGCGGGAAAACCTGTGGAAGGCCGTAGTAATGTAAAACAAATGTCACCCGAGGAATTTGCCCTGTCTATTCCGGGCGATAAAACGGTATTAGTTGATTTTGGCGCCGAATGGTGTCCCCCCTGTGTAAAAATGGAACCTGTGCTTGCGGCCCTGAAGCAGGATGCCAGTCTGAAATTTGAATTTATCAAAATTGACGCCGGTATTCATACCGATCTGATGAAAAATAAAAATATCGAAGCGATTCCCGTCTTTATCGTTTACAAGAACGGTAAAGAAACCTGGCGTAAAGAAGGCCTGGTAAGCCAGGAAGAACTTACGGCACAGCTTAAATAATTCTACATGAAAAGATGCTGGTTTTTTATTCTGACATTTTTAGTAAACCCGTTATTTCTTCTTGCTCAACAACCCAAACTGGAAATGCTCACTTCCGGAACCGCAACGAGTATCCGGGGACTGAGTGTGGTAAGCGATCAGGTAATCTGGGTCAGTGGCAGTAAGGGTACCATTGGCCGGTCCGTGGATGGAGGCCAGACCTGGAAATGGTCAGTCGTAAATGGGTTTGAGAAAAATGATTTTCGCGATATTGAAGCATTTGATGCCAACACCGCCATCATCATGAGTGTGGATGCTCCGGCCTTTATCTTAAAAACCACCAACGGAGGCGATTCCTGGAAAATTGTATATGAGAATAAGACAAAAGGGATGTTCCTGGATGCGATGGAATTCTGGAATGATAAAGCCGGGATTGTGATCGGCGATCCGGTTGACGGAAAGTTTTTTGTAGCCCGGACTTTTGATGGCGGGATGAGCTGGCAGGAAATTCCGCTCAAAAACCGTCCGGAAGCCGACAGCGGAGAAGCTTGTTTTGCTTCCAGTGGTACGAATATCGCTGTACTGGATCGTGATGAAGCCGTATTTGTCAGCGGCGGTCTTCGCTCCCGTTTATTTACCCGCAATCCACCCGTAAACTTGCCCCTGATCCAGGGAACGGAAAGTACCGGCGCTAATTCTATCGCCGTATGGAATAACAGGAAAATGCAGGGCGGACGAAAAATGATTGTCGTAGGCGGCGATTTTACTCAAGCGGCCGCTACCCAAAAAAATTGTTTTTACAGTAATGACCGGGGAAAAACCTGGAATGCTCCGGTTACCCCTCCCCATGGTTACCGTAGTTGTGTTGCTTATTTTACGATGGATAAAGCAGTCAGTTGCGGGCTTAACGGAATTGATATTACCACTGATGGCGGACAAAACTGGACCTGGATCAGCCAGGAAGGATTTCATGTTTGCAGGAAAGCAAAGAACGGAAACCTGATTTTTTTTGCCGGAAATAACGGAAAAATCGGTAAGATTGCGTGGAACTAATTTCATTGCAAACCTTAACCTGTGTTTAAAAAATTCCTGGAACAGCTCCGCTGGAAACGGTTAGCCAGTCAGCTACGTAAACCGGAAGGTCCTGCCGGTCTTGAAGTAGCCCGCCGCATGAACAAGGCGAATGAATTCCTCTATGATTTTACACTGGATGAAATGCTGGTCAGTAATCACCAGTCGATTCTTGAAATCGGTTTTGGGAATGGTAAATTCTTCTATAAACAATTCAACCGTGCCGAAGAACTCCGGATCACCGGTCTGGATGCATCAGCAGATATGATCAGGGAAGCCAGCACGCACAATCAGGATTATCTGGAACAAGGTAAACTGGTACTGATCAAAGGGCAAAGTGATAAAATGCCTTTCACGAGTGGCAGTTTCGATATCATATTTTGTATAAATGTGGCCTATTTCTGGGAAGATCCCCAGGATCACCTGATTGAAATTCACCGCGTACTAAAACCCGGCGGACGTTTATATACCACGATCCGTACGCCGGAAAGCCTGGCAGCCATGCCTTTCAGTCAGTACGGATTCAGAACCTATACCGTAGAAGAATGGAAGTTGCTCTGTCACCTGAATAATCTCTCATTCATCCGTTCATCCCACGTACATGAACCCGAAACCACTCCGGATGGAAGTATCTGTTCCGTTTGCCTGGTCGCCGAAAAGAAACAGTTATAGATTCTTTAGAATTTCAGCAATACTGGGCCGCTTCTTGTAGTCGGTATCAAAGAAACGGTAGGTGACGTTTGACTCTTTATCAATAATATATACGGCCGGCACCGGCAGGTATTTACCATTGTCTCCATTATTCTTTTCGATGTCCAGCCCGCTGCTACGGTACCGGGCCAGCGTGGTCTCTTCCAGCTCATATTCTACTTCATACCCTTTCATAATTTTCATCCCCTCATCATAAATTACCGGGTACGCCGCTTTTGTTTTTTCCACAGTCTGCTTTATCAGCTCTGGTTTTTCCGGTGATACCGCCACAACGGTTGCGCCTTTTTCCTGAATAAGGGACAAGGAGTCCTGCAAACGGGATAATTCCCGGTTACAATACGGACACCAATAACCCCGGTAAAATACCAACACAACTTTGCCTTTTTTGAGCAGGTCCTTCAATCGCACATCCTTTCCATCCTGATCTTTTGCTTTAAAATCGGGTGCCTTAGATCCGATAAACAGCCCCTCAGGTTTTTCCTGGGCCTTGATTTCAGTCAAGCCGATCAGCAAAAACAGGCCAATTATAATTTTACGCATATTGAGTTTTGTCCTTAAAAATAAGTACTCCTATTAAAAAATGGCTGGTTCCTGATCAGATTAACAGAAGATTATTTTTATTAAGTTTGCTGGCCCTTAAAACCTTAAAAATCATATCGTATGTCAGGTCCTAATCATAATTCCCATTCCGAAAAATTCTTTACTCATATTGTGATCGGATTTATCAGCCTTATTGCTTTTGTTTTCACCTTATTTTATGCATTCGTGGAACTGAAACTGTCCAAATATTGGTATTTCTGGGCCGGCATTGCCGCTTTCCTGCTGGTGGCAGGGGTTTACTTCTGTATGAGCGCTTTTGTGCATAAAGTGAAATCCGATTTCAATCGCCGGGCCAAACAACGGGAACAGCACCGGACATTTATGGCGGATAATTAAACCGGCTGTTTGCTGAACATCAGATAGGCGGCACCCAGTAATAACACAAAGCTGGCCACATACCGCCAGTGAAAAGGTTCTTTCATCACCCATACCGCAAAGCCACAAAACACGACCAGGGTTATGACTTCCTGGATCATTTTCAATTGAAACAGGTTAAACCCATCCACTTTCCCATACCGGTTTGCCGGAATCATCAGTATATACTCAAATAAAGCAATTAACCAGCTCACCAGGATCGCCTTCCACAAGGGCCAGCCCTGCTGTTTCAGGTGATAATACCAGGCAAAAGTCATAAATACATTCGAAGCAAAAAGCAGGACAATGGTTCTCATCAGTTTTTTTTAAGTTCGTGTATGTTTTTTCATCATAAATACGGCACTAAAAATTTTATACTAGGTTTACATGACCCCTACCCATTCCAATGTCCCAACTGCAGCAAATTGGGTACTGTTGAATTTACCATCACGGGTGAGTATTTTCATTTTTGGTATATCCCCTGCTACCCGGTCGAAAAAGATGGTATCGCCTCCTGCAGTGAATGCGAATTTCGCGTAAACACGATCAAATATAACCGGATAACTGCTGACGAGTTCAGGCAGATAAAAAATAAATACCGGTTTCCTTTTTATACGTATACTGGTATTGCGATCTTCCTCTCTCCTGTCATTGCGGGCGTCATCCTTTATTTATTCAAATAAAAATAGCCCGCTTTTCAACGGGCTATTTTGACTGATCATTAATCAGGGATATAACAAGGTTATTGATCTGTTTCACTTTTACGAAATCTGACTACTAACTACCGACCACTAACTACTAACTAATTCTGCGCGGTCTTCAGATTCCTGAAATCAACCGGCACCAGCTTACTCACGCCCGGTTCCTGCATGGTCACCCCGTAAATAACATCCACGGTACTCATGGTCATTTTATTGTGGGTCACAATGATGAACTGTGAATTATCACTGAATTGCCGGATCATATTGGTGAATTTGCTCACGTTGGCATCATCCAGCGGTGCGTCTACCTCATCCAGGATACAGAAAGGAGCCGGTTTGATCAGGTAGATGGCAAACAATAAAGCTGTTGCAGTCAGGGTACGCTCTCCCCCGCTGAGCTGGGTCAGCGAAGACGGGCGCTTCCCTTTAGGTTTGGCCACTACATCAATACCACTATCCGCCAGGTTTTCAGGATTCTCCAGCACCAGGTCAGCCTGATCGTCTTCTGTAAATAAGGTTTTAAACACTTTCTGGAAATTCTCCCGTACCTGGTGGAAGGTATCCAGGAATTTCTGATTGGCCGTGGCTTCCACTTCTTCAATCGTCTTCAGCAGACTGTCCTTGGCATTAACCAGGTCCGTCTTCTGTTCCACTATAAAGTCATACCGCTTCTTCATTTCCGTAAACGCTTCAATCGCGGTAGGATTCACTTCTCCCAGGTTTTCGAGGCGCTTTTTCATCCGGTCAGCTTTTTCCTGCAGTTCCTCAACGGGCACTTCACCGCTGCGGGATTCGCCAAGGATATCTTCCAGATTGATCCGGAACTCCACATTTAACCGTTCCTTCATACCAGCCAGCTGGAGCTTCAGTTCATTGAGTTTGTCTTTGATCGCGGCCAGCAGGTACTCCACCTGTTCTTTTTCCTTCACCTGGTGACGGATCTCACTTTCCTTTTCACTCAGCTGATTCCGCAAATTATAATAGGCCTGATCCGCTTCATTCAGACTCCGCTCCTCTTCTTCCTTACGGCGCAGGAGTTCCAGCAGCGCATCTTCAATTTCTTTGAGCATGCCCGCTGATTGTTCAATATTCAGGCGGGTATCTGCGAGATGACTGGTATTGCTTTCGATCTGCTGACGGAGATCCTGGAGCTGGTTGTTTTTGAAATCCAGTTCCTGCTTCAATCCGCTGATCTTGCTTTGTTGCTTGGTAACATTCAGGTTGAACTCATTATACTGCCTGGATGCTTCATTGTACTCGGCCTCAGTCACTTTAAATGCTTCATCCGCTTCAGCCAGTTTGGCTGAGTTGGCCAGCAGCATTTCATTGAACTCCGCCAGTTCATTCCGTACACCAGCCACTGATGTGTGGGTCTGCTGCATCTGGCTGTTGAGTTCCTCCAGGCGATGTTCACTGCTGACCTGCATGCCATGCAGGTTTTCGAGTTTATTGTGCAGGGCAAATACCGCATTGGTCAGTTGCTGGATCTCCCGCTCTGTTTCCCGGATGGCCGATTCCCTGAGATCTTCATTGAATGCAATGACTTCATTATGCCGGGCCTGAATAGTGGCACGAAGGCTTTCAACCACTATATCCTGCGCCATGATTTCGTCCTGCAGTTTCTCCAGGTTTTTTGCACGACCGATCTTCTTTCCTTCTATCAGTCCCACACTGCCGCCGGTCAGGGAGTATTTTCCTTTTACGTACTTACCATGCTTTTCAATGACCACGAATCCGTTGCTGTTTTGTAAAGCATCTTCACTATCTGCGATAAATACATTGCCCAGCAGGTGTTCGGCCAGTTTACGGTACTTCTCATCCACTTCCACCACACTCAGGGCAGGAATTGCTCCTTCGAGCTGATGCGCCGCGATTCCGCTGGCCCCGTCATTCACTTTATCCAGCAGGAAAAAGTTGGCTTTCCCTTTTTTATTTTCATCCAACAGATGTACGGCCTGAAGTCCTTCCTGCAGGTTATTCACCACATAATAGCTCAGGTAGGGCTCAAGCACATTCTCCAGGGCTGTGCGGAATTCTTCATTCACATACAACACATCTGACAGAATGGGGGCACTGTGATTCCAGTTGCTGTTATTATGCAGGAATTTAACCGAATCCGGATAGCCTTCCATCGAATCGATCATGCTTTTCAGCAAGTCATGCTCATTCTTCTTTGCATCCAGTTTACGGTTTTCATCCGCAAGGTTATTCCGAAGACCATCCAGCACTGCCTGTGTCTGTAAAATCTGTTCTTTGGTATTTTCCTGGTGCTGCTGGAGTTGTTCCAGGTCCACTTTCTTGATGCCCAGTTCTTTTTCTTTCAGCTGGCGTTCCTCATCCAGATGTCCCCGCTGGTCTTCCCGCTGCATCCGTTCTTCCTCGATCTGGTGGATCACCCGTTGCAGGTTTTGTACCGAGGTATCTGCTACGGCCACTTTTTTCTCCGCATCAAACTGACTGCGCTGGATCTGCTGATATTCACCACGCAGGGTATCCAGCATCCGGCGCTTTTCATCCAGTATTTCACGTTTCGCACTTACCTCATTGTTCAGCTGAGCCAATTGTTCGCTGAGCATTTCGAGACTCTTCTCTTCGTCGGTAACCTGGAGTGAGGTAAAGCCAATACTTTCCTCTATTCCTTTCAGCTGGCCTTCTGCTTTCAGCAGGAATTCACCAAGACTGCCTTCTTTTTCATGCAGGTGCTCCAGCCGCTGGGCAGAGAGGTTCTTATCATTTTCTTTACTACGGACCGTCTGCAACATTTCATTGAACTGGTGCTGCATGGACTGCAGTTGCCTTTCTTTTTCGATGAAAGCCAGCTTCTCCTGTTCCAGTTCAGCTTCACGGGTGCCGATCGCTGCTTCCAGGCGGTGTTTTTTATCAGTCTCGGTATCGCTTTGTTCATTCAGTTCCTTGTAGGAAAGATTGAACCCTTCGAGGGAAGCTTTGGCAAGTTCAATACTGATTTCTCGATAGTCCTTTTTGATCTCGTGATATTTCTCTGCTTTTTTGGCCTGGCTTTCCAGGGCTTTGAGCTGATTGTTGATTTCAAACAGGAGATCTTCGATACGCGCCAGGTCAGACTCTGTGGCTTCCAGTTTTTGTTTTGCTTCCTTTTTCCGCGTCTTGTAAATGGAAATACCTGCAGCCTGTTCCAGCATTTTGCGGCGGCTGTTGTCTTTGTCCTTGATCAGGTCATCCACCATGTCGAGGGCGATGATTGCATAACTATCGGTACTGATACCGGTATCCATAAACAGGTTCTGGATATCTTTCAGGCGGCACTGTACATCATTCAGGCGGTATTCACTTTCTCCGCTTTTGTAGAATTTGCGGGTAACGGTAACAGTAGTGAATTCGGTAGGTAACAGGTTCCGGGTATTTTCAAAAGTGAGGCTTACTTCGGCCAGTCCGGAAGCACTCCGTGTCTTTGATCCGTTAAAAACCAGGCTGTCCAGGTTTTCACTCCGGAGCTGACTGATTTTTTGTTCACCGATAACCCAACGGATACTATCCACGATATTGGATTTGCCACATCCGTTCGGTCCGACGATGCCGGTGATATTGTCGTCAAAATTCACCACGGTCTTGTCGGCAAAGCTCTTAAAGCCCTTGATTTCTAAACTCTTTAATCTCACGGTTTACTTATTTATTTCGGGTAAAGTCAGGCGGCGAATTTAAGCCAAAGGGAGATAAAACAAGGGACGCTGCAGGGGCAGTTATTCACAATAGGAAAGGAAAAATGTGGGAAGATTTTTTGAGCTGCCGGCAGTAACCTGCGACGGACAGTCCTGGTATTCCCGGC
>CAUJFR010000195.1 GCA_963169885.1 Bacteroidota bacterium | reverse complement strand
TAATGGGATTTATTCTGTTGAATTTTGCCCAAAAAAAGGGGGCATTGTGGATAATTGAAAAGCAGTAAAATACAAGGGAAAAAGGTATCGGGTGTCTGGTGTCGGGTGTCGGGTGTCAGGTGTCGGGTGTCTGGTGTCGGGTGTCAGGTGTCTGGTGTCAGGAAACAGCCCCTGCTGTGAACATATTTCAGCGCATTTGGGGTAAACTGCTATTTCGAGCGTAGCGAGAAATCTTGTATTTCATTTTTCTCCCCCCATACCTTGTCATTCCGCAGCGAGTAGCGAGCTTGTCTCGCTGCGAAGCAAGGAACCTTGTATTAAACAGGTTTTAGCTATTTAATACAATTCAAAAAGAGTCAACTTCTCCATCAACCCCATCAACCCCATCAACCCTATCAACCCTATCAACCTCTTCACTCCTTTCAACCTGCTCGAACCTCCAACCTCCAACCTCGAACCTCCAACCTCCAACCTCGAACCTCCAACCCCCAACCTCGAACCTCGAACCTCCAACCTCGAACCTCGAACCTCGAACCTCCAACCTCCAACCTCCAACCTCCAACCTCCAACCCCTATCTCTTCACAATCTGCGCCACCAGGTCGGCTTCACAGCAGACTTTATTGCCCACATAAGTGGTGCCTTTCATTTCGCAGATACCGCGACGGATGGGGGCCGCCAGCTCCATTTTCAGGATCAGGGTATCGCCCGGGCGGACCATCTGTTTGAATTTACAGTTGTCGATTTTCAGGAAATACGTATCGTATTGACCGTCCCCGCTTAGGTTGATGGCCAGAATGCCGCCACATTGGGCCAGGGCTTCGATCTGCAATACACCGGGCATAATGGGATTACCAGGAAAATGACCCTGGAAAAACCACTCGTTGAAAGTGACATTCTTCACTCCGACAATATGTGTATCGGAGAGTTCAATTACTTTATCCACGAAGGCAAAGGGAAAACGGTGAGGTAGTGTTTTCTCAATATACTGCAGGTCATATACGGGGGGCTGGGAAGGATCATAGACCGGGATGCCCTGCGTGTGTTTGTTTTTTTTTATATACTGTTTGATCTTCCGGGCAAAGTCCACATTGCTGCTATGTCCGGGACGGTTGGCAATGATCCTTGCTTTGATGGGATAGCCGATCAGGGCCAGATCGCCGATCACATCCAGTAATTTATGCCGGGCCGGTTCATTGGGAAAACGGAGTTCCAGGTTATTGAGGTAGCCTTCGCTTTTAACTTCAATCTTATCTTTCTTAAAGATCTTTCTCAGTCTTTCCAGTTCTGTATCATCCACCGGTTTATCCACGATCACGATGGCATTGTTTACATCACCACCTTTGATCAGGTTGTGTTCCAACAGCATTTCCAGCTCATGCAGAAAGCAGAAAGTCCGGCAGGAAGCAATATGATCTTTGAAATCACGGAGATGTTTCAGTCCTGCATGCTGAGTGCCCAGCACGGGGGAATTAAAATCGATCAGGGTGGTCACCTGGTATTCCATGGCGGGCATGGCAACCATCTCCACTCTTTTCTCTTCATCGTAATGAAATATATTCTCATCAATACTGTACCATACTTTGGCCGCATCCTGTTCCAGGATGCCCGCTTCTTCAATCAGCTCCACAAAAGGCATGGAACTTCCATCCATGATCGGCATTTCCGGTCCATTGATCTCCAGCAGGCAGTTGTCGATGCCCATGCCCACGAGGGCGGCGAGTACATGTTCAACGGTACTTACTTTTGCTCCATTGGCTTCCAGCGTGGTACCACGGCTTACATCTGTTACCAGGTCGCAATCGGCTTTTATGACGGGCTGATTGGGCAGGTCAATACGTTTAAACTGATACCCGAAACCCGGATTAGCGGGATGCAGGGTCAGGTCGGCCATAACCCCGGTATGGAGACCGGTGCCGGAGATTTGTACAGATGATTTTAGCGTGTGCTGTTTATCAGGATTGAAACTCATGCGTGTGTTGTTAAGCGGGGCAAAGATACGATTATTGCAGGCTTTACGGAAGGGCAAACAGGACTAATAAGTATTGGTCATATCCTCATCCACACAGATGATAAAATCGGCTTTTCCCTTATTTTCCGCCAATAATGATTTTATATTTTCCTGGGAAACTACAGTAATAGTGCCGTATTTTAATTCGGGTTTTTGCTGGCGCAGATACCAGAGAATGCCCTCATAATTTTCGGAGTGATAGGAACCGTTATAATGAATGAACAGGCTGCCGGGTGTATAATATTTCAAAATGAAATGAGCCATCGTGGCATCTTTGCTGGCCTGGGCCTTGGGCAGATTATCACCGCCATGTCCGCCCATCATTTCCTTCATTTTTACATAGCCGGGCAAAGTGGCATCATAGGCCATCGGCAGTGGCGCCATCCAGGTTTTGGCGAGGGCAGGAATGGTATCCAGTACCGCAAACCCTCCTTTGGCCACCATCGATGCATAACGCCTTGGAATATTCGTGGCAGCAAAAGGAAACTTTTTTTCTTTGGCATAATTCACAAGTGGTGCATAGTCCGTCGGATAATTTTTCCAAAGCCGGGCCTGTGAGTCCAGTTGTTTGGCATTGATCTTTCCCTGGAGATAAAGATCCAGGGCGGCCTGGTTATCCTGTTCAAACATTTCAGCACCCAGTACGAGCTGACGGGTCTGGCCGCAATCCCTGGTTACTTCGAGCTGCAACCAATGGGCAATCGCGTTATTATGGGTTTCACCAAACAGGACGATATCCTTTTTGGCGATCGTCTTCAGCATTTTTTTAAAGGAAACTTTTTTACCCTTGTTATTATAAATAATATAGGCGGGTTTTTGCTGCGCAGAAAGAGAAATGGCAAGCAGGGGCAACAGGAGTGCCAGGATCATTTTTTTCATACCGGGAAGGTAGGAATATTGCAGATTGCATCAAGGGATTACTCCGCCTTTTCAGTCAGCAGTTGCTTTA
>CAUJFR010000194.1 GCA_963169885.1 Bacteroidota bacterium | reverse complement strand
CGCATTTACACCCGGTTTATTGATACTGTCCAGCCCGATACCTGTCATGCGGTCCAGCGGTAAGAGTAAGCCATACAATGAGAAGATGCGGACAATGGTGATAGCCTGATTGGCATCGGGATTGTTTAGCAGGAATGATTTGCCGGCCAGCAGCAGTACAAAAAAATCTGCGAATACAAACGTAACGAGGCTGACACCTATAAACAGGTACGTGATGGCACCGGTATAGGTATAAAATACTTTTTTCAGTTCATCCACTTTGCCATGGATACTGGCTTTCGACATTTTGGGGAAAGCCGTGGCAGCAAAACTGCGGAGGGGAATCTGTTGCAGTTCGGTCAGTTTCAGCGGAATACTGTAAAGCGCCACTGCATTCACCCCCATCGGACTGAGGCTGATAATAATGGAATCAGCACTGCGCAGCAGGTTGGTGCCAATAAGCGTAAACGTGGTATATTTTCCAAAATGAAGCAGGGTATTTGTAGAGGCACGGGAGGCTTTAAAAATGTAACGCATACCGTCCCAACCGGCAGCGAGACTGATCGCGGAGGTCAGTGCATTGATAATCAGCAGAGCAATAGCCAACTCTGTGAGGGTAAAATAAGAAGTGAAGTAATTGATGATTACCACGATTAAAAAAGGAATACTGTTCATGGCTTTGATCAGCAGCATTTTCCCATACTTCCGGTCAGCCTGCAACAACACCAGTGCATTATTCCAGGGCAGATTTACGAGCGCCAGTACAGGATACCAGGTAAAGAATAAGCCATAGCCTGCTTTTTCCAATGGCGCATGGAACAGCAGGTTGCAGACAACCAGGAGGGCAATGATGATCAGTGAGCTGATCAGGCTGATGACCGAGTTGGACCCAATCAGTTTTATACGGGAGGTCTCATCAGCACCGGATAAGTAACGTACCAGTCCGGTGTTGGTGATACCAAAGCGGAACATTTCAATAAAGGAGCCGGCGGAAATAAAAAGCATCCATTCCCCAAACTGGTTCAGGGGAAGACTGCGGGCCAGTATAGCAAAGCCAGCGAGTCCCGCGGCAGCGATCACCAGGTTCCCTGCTAAGGAGAGGAAGTTATCTTCCCGGATGATTTTATGGATGGCTTTTTTCACTTCGGTTAGTTAAATGCGGTTATTTGAAAAGAACTGAAAGCGGAACAGATTTTTTATTTTTTTCCGGATCACACTTCTTTTTTTAGGTAAATCACCGATGACGGCTTCTACTTCTTTCAGTTGTGATCCATTTATAATAAAATGAAGTTTGTTACCGGTTAAAGGCTGAATACCATCAATAGCCAGCTGGTCGGATGCTGTCCAGATCCGGTTCGCCCGGCATATGAGCACCACCAGGTCGCCCTTGGCCATCAGTTCGGTCGGGTAGTTTTTTGCGAGCAGGGCCGGAAGTTCGATCAGCACATAGTCGGGTACAAAGGACAGCTGGATACCATTTTGTTCCAGGATATCTGTATACGAACGGCTGGTATAAAAATCATCATTGATCGAATAAGTGAAACAGCTGTCTTTTGGCAAATAACTTTCGGGGGCCGCCAGGAATGGACTGTTATAATCAATCCGTGGATCACTGTATCCGAGCAGCCGGCTTAATATCGGGAACTTTGAATGCTTTGTACTGTTTTTCGGTTGGCGGGTATAGTTTAAGACAATGACTTTCTTGCCTTGCTGATTCAGTTTCAGGGCCAGGTTACCTGCCAGGGTGGTTTTCCCTTCATTTTCCTGTGTGCTGACAAACAGGATTGTTTTGGTGATTTTGGAAGTAGTATTCAATCCGAAAAACTGTTCCATGTTCTGCAGGGACAATTCCTGTAAACGGTTCTGGATATAAGGGAAATTTAAGGTTTCCGGATGCAGGTATATTTTAGGTATAATTCCCAGTGCCGGAAGCTGAAGTGTTTTTGCCGCTCTTTTTAAGTTCTTCAGTGTTTCGTCAAAATACTCCAGTACGAGTATCACGCCCAGTACAAGCATTCCGGCAACAAGAGCACCGGCAATGATCATTACTTTTCGTTTGGTAGGAGTGGGGGTTAATGGGTAAAAAGGCAAATCAACGGCTTTCAGGTTCGAAGACAATTCATTGTCCTGGAGCTTAAGCTTAGCCAGGTTTAACCCGTGCAGAATTTCCAGGTAACCTTGTTCGGATACCGCGATCTCCCGTTCAATTCTTTTGATATGTGCACCGGCAGGAGCGTAAATGGAGTACTGTTGCTGAAAATCGCGGTTACGCTGATCCATTACCCGGATCCTGGCCCGAAGGTCATCGGCCTCTACCACACTATTGATCCATTCATTGAGTACTTTACTTACCGGCAACCCATCCGTGGTATTCTGGTAGGAGTACAGATCCCCTACACTTTTCCGGATTTCTTCTTTCAAAACACTGGCTTCATTCCGAAGGGCTTTCAATGGCCCCTCCTCTTTATTATCAGCTTCGGCCTCGGCGATCAGGTAATTCACTTCACTTAGTCTTTTCTTTTTATCCATGACCACACCGCTTTTCAGTTGCACTACCTGCTGGATATTCAGTTTGTCTTCCAGTCTGCGGGTGGCGGCTTCAATACCTGCCAGCTGGGCTTTTTTGTTGTTGTAATCCACTTCCATATCCTCTTTTACCACCGCTACCGCTTTACTCTGTTCGTAGTAGTTGATGATATTATTGGACTTATTGAAAGCGAGCAGGTCATCTTCCGCATCTTTGAGTTTATCATCGGCCTGTTTCAGCTGTGATTCAAAATATTTCACCACGGCATCAGATCTGTTTTCCTTAATATTCCTGAAGTTGTTGATCGACACTTCGGAATAGATGGCGAGGGTTTGCTGGCAGATACCCGGATCGTCTGTTTCATAACTGAGGCGAACCAGGTCACTGCTGGCGATACGTTCGGCTTTTACACCTGAAATAGCTGCAATGGAATAGTGCGGGTTGGTATAGTTCAGCAGTTTGTACACAAAGTTGGTGTCACTGCTATGCATCAGTTGAGTCAGGTTGTATACGGTTTTTTCGAAATCAAGCCGGTTGACAGAGGTCGGGAACAAACCGGATTTATAGAGGATCTGCGATGAGTCAACCTGTTGTGTGTAGGTTCTTCTGGTACGAAGACTATCCCCTTTGATTTGAGGTTTTACCGGTGTTGTATCGGCGGCTGCACTGGGGGCGGTTTTGCTTTTCGCTACATAATTATAGATGTATTCCGGCGTGATTTTTTTCAGCTCATCCCAGGATTGTTTTGAAATGTATTTCGGATCAGGTTCCGGAAGAAGCAGGTGCTGGCTCAGTAAGCGGATGGCCACATTTTGCTGGGTCTCCCTTGATTTAATAATGTTTATCAGGTTATCAAAAGAGGTATTGGTCAGGGCATAATTATAAGCTTTATCCATTTCCACGGTGGATCCGGTTGCCAGACCGGTATACAACGTGGTCTTTGATGCAAAAGTGAGTTTCGGGTTACGGGTCAACATGGTCACCAGCACAGCCGTCAAACCTGATACTAAAATCAGCAGTACCAGGTGTTTCCGTATTATTCGTATCAGTTCAATGATTTTCATTCGTGCGGGCGTTTATTAAAATTTAAATCCAACTATTTCTTCCAATAATAATTTTGACGTTATAAATTCAGTTTTTGCGAGTTCATAATCGGTTTCGGCCCGGTATACGATATCGGAGATACGGGCATATTCACTGACAGGTATGATCCCGTTACGGAATTCTTTTTCCACCATTTCCATGTTCACCCGGGCATTCCCCAGGTTTTGTGCT
>CAUJFR010000193.1 GCA_963169885.1 Bacteroidota bacterium | reverse complement strand
AAGCCATTGTTGATACGTTTAACAGTAAGTCGGAGAAACACGGATTCAGGGAGAAGATAGTAGTTCGTAGTTAGTAGTCAATACACCTCCTAAGTAAGTTGAATCAAAAAAAACAAACTGTGGCTGCTATTTCGAGCGTAGCGAGAAATCTTGTATTTCTTTTTTCTCTCCCACACAGCACGTCATTCCGAACGTAGTGAGGGACCTTGTATTTCGCCAGTACGAGGTACGAAGTACGAACGGGATTCCGTTAAACTAGTAACTGTACTTCGTTTAAGAAAAACCTCCTCAGCAGGGGCTGTTACCTGACATCCGACAACTGACAGCTGACAACTGACCCCAGTCATTCCGAACGCAGTGAAGAGCCTTGTATTTGTTCAATCACGTCTGATGTACTTCGTACTTTATTAAATACAAGGTCCCTCGCGCTGCTCGGAATGACGTGATGTATCGGGGATAAAAAGGAAATACAAGATTTCTCGCTCTTTGCACTCCGTAGTGAAACGAAGAGGTGGCGCTTGAAATACCAGTAAGAGTACATTTTTCAGACAAACCAACTCAGGAGGGGCTGTTGACTCCCTACTACTAACTACGAACTACTGACTAGTTTAATGGGCTGTTCCCTTCTCGCCTCTAGCTTCTCGCTTCTAGCCTAACCTGTCTACGCTAAGAAAATCAATCTTCATTTCCGTTCTCCCATCTACAACAAGCTCCGCCAACACCTCCCCTACTACCGACACAAACTTAAACCCGTGCCCGCTGAAGCCCCAGGCAGTAATCACCCGTTTATCAGTGCCGGGGAAATGATCAATGATAAAATGTTCATCGGGAGAATTACTGTACATGCAGGTGGCCGTATCGGTGATAGTAGTACCGGCAGAGGGCAGGTACTCTTTTGCAAACGATAAGAGATGATCAAGGTCATCGGGCTGTATCGACCGATCAATGGTTTTGGCCGTGGTAGCTTGTCCGAGATGATGCAGGGCCAGTTTGATTCCTGCAGGACCGGCCACTTCACCGGGTTTCATCGCCGGAAATCCATAATAGGAACCGGGTGTGCCTGGTTTTACGATCATCCAGCAGGGAAATTTATCCATCGTAAATGCATCCACTTCAGCAGGCTGCAGCCAGGAAAGTACCTGACGGGTAATTTTCAGTTTATCTTTTATCCCTGGTACCAGGTCGGCGGACCAGGGTCCGGCGGTAATCACAAGTTTTTTGCAATGATAGATTCTTTTATCTGTATGGACTTCAGTATGATCGCCAATCTGTTTCCACTCCATCACTTTTTCCCCGGTCTTTATCTCCGCTCCAAGCTTTACAGCCGCAGAAGCATAACTCGTAATGGCTTTGCCCACATCCAGGAAACCGGCTTCGGGTTCAAGAACAATGTCATAATTGTCCGGTATGCTGAAGGGAGGATAGCGATCATTACATTCAGTCGTTGATAAAATCTGCAAAGGGATCGCATACAGCTTTGCCGATGCTTTTACCTGTTCAATCAATAGATCGCCTGCCGGTGCTGCATAGAGTAAACCGGTCGGGTAATACAGTTTTTCACCGCTCATTCTTTCCAGTACTGCCCAGTTCTCATAGGCCCGCTTCAGGAGTGGAATATAATCCGGATGTTCAAAATAAGCTTTGCGGATAATGCGGGTATGACCGCTATGTGCCCCATGCGTATGCAGCACGTCAAACTGCTCAATCCCCAATACTTTTTGTCCACGGGTTGCCAGGTGATAACAGGCGGAGGCACCCATGGAGCCGACGCCTAAGACAATGCAGTCGTAAAGGAGGTGTTCTTGTTCTGCCATGGAATGTGGTTGGAGTTGTAAGTGGTAAGTTATACGTTTTAAGTATGGAATTCGTTCTGAATAAAGGGAGTTTCGGTAAATTAGGGAATTCTCTGCTTTCCGGTTTTTTAATTTTTACTTTTGACTTTAAACTTTTTACAAACTATGGTAAAAAAGCTTTCTCCATTCATACTCTTGCTCCTATTCACCGCCTGCAGTTCAGAAAGCAAAAAAGTGAAAGCCCCTGCTTTTGCAGATATGCAATGGATCGACCTCACTTATACCTACGACAGTACCACCCTGTATTGGCCGAATAATGTGAAGAGCTTCCAGCACTCTACGGAAGCAGAAGGGAAAACAGGCCTCGGATATTATTACTCTTCTTATTCCATTTGTACCCCCGAACATGGCGGTACCCACCTGGATGCACCCATCCATTTTGCGGAAAATAAAATGACGGTGGATGAATTGCCACTCAGCAGCCTGACCGGTGAAGCCGTGGTGATTGATGTGTCTGAAAAAGCATTGACCAACCGCGACTACCTCGTGAGTATAGCAGATATTGAGCACTGGGAAAAAACAAATGGTCCGCTTCCTGAAAATACGATCTTGTTATTTAAAACCGGATACGGAAAATTCTATCCCAACCGCGAAAAATATTTTGGCAGTCCAAAGACCGGCCCCGAAGCCATTCCCGAATTACATTTCCCGGGCATTGATCCGGTCACCACGGAATGGCTGGTAACAAAACGGAAAATAAAAGCACTGGGACTGGATACCCCGAGTATCGATTATGGACAATCAAAGGATTTTAAAACCCACCAGGTACTGATGGGTGCGAACAAACCTGCTTTCGAAAACGTCGCCAACCTCGATCAGCTGCCGGCAAAAGGCATTTATGTCGTAGCCTTACCCATGAAAATCGGCAAAGGAAGCGGGGGGCCTTTACGGTTAATAGCCGCTACACAAGGTAGCAAGTAGCATTTACTAAGAAAACTTGTCATCCCGACGAAGGAGGGAACTTCTTTCAGGGGATCAGGTAACAGAAAGCTAGAAAACGGGCTGTTTAATAGCTAAAAGTCAACCCGATGAAGTAGGGAACTTCTTTCAGGGGCTTGGGTGAAAAAAAAGAAACCGTGAATTTCCTAATTTACCGAAACTCTCTTTATTCAGAACGAATTCCATACTTATAACTTACAACCTACTACTTTCAACTCAACCCTCACTCCATGTTCAGAAAATTCCTCATTCTCCTCCTCTTTTTGCCGTTCACCAGTTTCGCTCAATCCTTTTCTACTTTAGTGAATAAAGAAACAGAAGCAGCTCAAGGTCAATACGCCACCTGGTACCAGCACCTGCACAAAAACCCGGAGCTGAGTACGCAGGAAATGAATACAGCCGCATTCCTTAAAAAAGAACTGAGCAAGTCAGGCTTTACCATTATTGACTCACTCGGCTTTCACAGTTTTGCTGCAGTATTAAAAAATGGCAATGGCCCGGTGGTTTTATACCGTACCGATATGGATGGATTGCCGGTAAAAGAACAGACCGGACTACCTTTTGCCAGCGAAGCAAGTTATATAAAAGAAGGACAACCCGTTCCGGCAATGCATGCCTGCGGACATGATATTCATATGAGCAGCTGGCTCGGAACGGCTACCTTATTAAGCCGTATCCGCAAACAATGGTCCGGCACCGTGATCTTTCTTGCCCAATCAGCTGAAGAAACCGGACAAGGTGCCCGTAAAATGATCGCCTCCCCGGCTTTTGCCCGATTACCCAAACCCGATATTCAACTGGCCTTTCATGATAACGCAGATCTGCCTGCGGGTCAGATCGGATTCTGTGATGGATATTCCATGGCCGCCGTGGATATGATGAATATCACGATCTATGGCAAAGGCGGACATGGCGCGGCACCACAACAGGCGATTGACCCTGTACTATTATCTGCTCAATATATCACCGCTATCCAATCCATTGTCAGCCGCAATCTCTCCTCCAATGATCCGGCAGTAATTACGGTGGGAGCGATTCATGGCGGCACTGTGGGCAATATCATTCCTGACCAGGTGCAATTGAAACTAACGATCCGTTCTTTCAACGCTGCTGCCCGACAAACGATCCTCGACCGATTAAAAACCATCGGGGATAATATGGCGGCAGCAGCCGGACTGCCCAAAGACAAATGGCCACTGTATGAATTACTGGATATGTCGATCAAATCCGTGTATAATGATCCGCAGCTGGGTGCCCGTTTACGAACAGTACTGAGCAAGGAAAGAGGGGACAGCAGTTATACAACCGTAAAGCCCATCATGATCGGTGAAGACTTTGGAGAATATGGTCAGCTCCCTTCAAAGATCCCTTCTTACCTGATGTGGATCGGTACTGTATCGCCGGAACGAAAAGCACTGGCTGCGAAAGGGGAAGCAGAACTCTACTCCCTGCACAGCACGCGTTTTGCCCCGGATTTTACCGCTACCATTCCGGCTGCTGTAAAGACCATGAGTGTGTGTATACTGCACCTGTTAGGTTCGGTAAAAAAATAATCATTCTCCTTAGCCCGGAAATCACAATACACCCCTAACGGGGTGAACGGATATCCCGCTAATTCACTTCCTACCCCGTTAGGGGTGTATTGTGATTCCCAACAAAAACAATATATCCATTTCCCGGAGAATGGAAATCCAACCTCAAATCCGGAATTGAACAACTGACCACTCACCCCGCCAGGTGTGTACTGTTGATAGAAAAAATCATACGATAACGACCCACCACGTGTCACCCCGCTAGGGGTGTATTGTTGGTAGAAAAATCATACGGTAATGAATCAGAAACGAGACACCCCTTTAGGGGTGTATTGTGATTTCCGGAATAAAGCCAATTGCCCATTCACCCGGCCGGCATATTAATCTCCAACTCAAACCCTTCTCCTTTCTTAGTATTAATCTGCACTGTCCCGCCAAAAACAGCGATCCGGTTACTGATATTCTGTAATCCGATCCCATTCTTTGTTTTGCCGGGATCAGCCCCCACCCCGTCATCGGTAATACGGAATACAAAACTATCACCCGGAGTGGAGAGGGTCATGATCACGGATTCCGCATTTGCATATTTTATAATATTGGTACACTGTTCCTGGGCAATCCGGTAAACCGCCAGCTTTTGCTGATCCGAAAGCTGGTCTTCCCCAAAATGTTCATGTTGAATAAACGATTCGATACCCGCGGGCCGGAGCATGCTGTCACAAAGCCCGGTCAATTGATAGAGCAGGGTTTCCTTTTTCAAATTGGGCGAAATCAGTTCGTGGGCAATCTTCCGGTTCTCATTAATCGCCAGCGATAGGTTATCCATACAGGTCTGCAACATGGATACCGCCTTTTCCGGATGGTCACGCACCACCGCTAACATCACTTTTGTACCCACCAGGATCTGGTTCACATTATCGTGCAGTTCCTCCGCAATCGCATTCCGCTCTTTCTCCTGCGCTTCAATAGCGGTCGCTATCATTTGTTGCTGCTCCTTTTTCTGCCGGTCCATCAGCTCCAGTTCCAGCTTCTTCTTCTCCGTGATATTGCGGATAAACACTGATATACCATCTGCCGAAGGATAAATATGATTCTCCTGCCAGAGATCCAGCGGCGCATAATAATCCACATTGGTGATATAACGTTGTTCCGTCATGGCCTGACTGAATGCCCGGAATGTAGAAGAATAAACCGCATCCGGAAATACGGCCCATACATTTTTCCCGATCAGCTCATCAGGTTTGCGATGGATCAGTTCACCTGCCTGTTTATTCAGGTAGGTATAACACCAGTTGCGGTCCAGCGAAATAAAAGCATCCGTTATGCGGTGAATAAAGACCCGGTATTTCTCTTCGCTTTTACGTACCTCTTCTTCAGCCTTCCGTTGCTCTGTAATGTCACGAAAGAATACCGCCACCCCATCGGGAGCGGGATAGATGCTGGCCTGGAACCAACGATCAGTCGAAACGGAATATTCTTCGATATATTTATTCTGACCGGATCGCAGGGCTGCTTCGTAGGCATTGAAAAAAGGCCGGTCGAGTGAACCCGGAAACTCTACCTGCATTTTTTTACCCAACAGGTAACCGGGTGGACGATTTAATAATTTTTCCGCCACCGGATTAATATAGGTCACGGTCCAATCCCGGTCCATGACCATGAATCCGTCAGAGATCCGTTCTACCATATTGCGGTACTGCTCTTCTCTTTTCTCCAGTTCCTGCCGGGCTTTCAGTGTGGCTGCTTCAGCTTTTTTACGGGTGGTAATATCGCGGAAGAACACCGCCACCCCATCATCTGTTGGATAGATATTAGCCTGCAGCCAGCTGTCAATTGTAGGAGCGTATTCTTCCAGGTATTGTTTTTCGCCGGTCTGCACCGCTTCTTCATAAGCCATCAGAAAGGGACGTTTCTCTGAACCTGGAAACTCATCCTGCATTCTTTTGCCTATCAGATGGCCAGGCGGACGGTTAAACATTTTTTCTGCGGCACGGTTTACATAAAGCGCTCTCCATTCTCTATTCATCACGATAAATCCATCTGAGATACGCTCCAGCATAATCCGGAACTGTTCCTCACTTTTTTTCACTTCTGCTTCTGCCTTACGTTGCCCGGTTACATCCCGGAAAAAAACAGTGGCACCGGTTGCTGATGGATACAAACTTGCCTGCAACCAACGGTCAGCCACAACAGAATACTCTTCCACATATTGATTCACCCCTGTCTTCATCGCTTCTTCATAGGCGTTGAAAAAAGGGCCGCCAATCGCTTGTGGGAAATACTCATTTAATCGTTTCCCCTGAAGTACACCGGGCTGTTGGCCAAACATTTTATCGGCTGTAATACTGGCAAATTGTACCATCCAATCACGATCCACAATCAAAAAACCATCCGAGATCCGGTCTACAATGGTACGGTACTGTTCCTCACTCCGGGCCAGTTCAGCCAACGCCTGCGCTTTTTCTTCTTCCGCTTCATGATGACGAATAGCTGCCGTAATCGCTGCCGGTAAACGGGTCAGCCTGTCTTTCAGAATATAATCATCCGCCCCGGCTTTAATAATGTCCACGGCAAATTCCTCACTCGTGGTACCCGAGACCATAATAAAAGGAAGTTGTATTCCCCGTTCACGTACAATCCGCAAGGCTTCTTTCGCATCAAACTGCGGCAACGAATTATCAGCCAGGATCAGATGAGGTTTAAATTCCTCCAGCGCCTTTAAAAAACTATCCCGGGTCAGCGTGAGTTCAAACCGGCAATCGGCAAATTCCTTTGTTAATACACGCTGGATCAGTTCCGCATCGGTCGGACTATCTTCCAGCATCAGTATTTTTAATCCATTCATCATAGCAATCAGTTTATTTAACGGGTGGCTGGTTTAGTAATAACCAGTAAAAACCAAGGTTACGGATCGATTCAGCAAAGCCTTCAAAATTGACGGGCTTCACGATATAACTATTGGCGCCCAGTTCATAGCAACGTTGTACATCCGGATGTTCTTTGGAAGAAGTGAGTATTACTACAGGTATATTATGCGTACGCGGATCGGACTTCACTTCTTTCAGTACTTCAATCCCATTGACTTTGGGCATCTGAATATCCAGCAATATCAATTTGGGAAATTGAATCTTATCCGCCAAAGAAACATACTTTCCTCTGCCGAAAATAAAATCAAGCGCCTCCTCGCCATCCTTCACATGTACAAGGTTATTGGCCATATTATGTTTCTTCAGCTCCCGGATTGTCAGTTCCGCATCATGCAGACTGTCTTCAGCCAGGAGAATTTCAACGGTATTGCTGTGTGGCATATGGTAAGGTTTAAAGGTTGAAAAAGTTGACTGGTTGACTGGTTGATAAGTTAACAAGGTTGCTTTCTTAGGAGGGGCTCCCTTCGTTCCTCAGGGTGACAAGACTAACGGCTTCCCTCCTCCGCTGGCAGCGTGAAATAAAACACCGCTCCTTCTCCAACTATCCCCTCGGCCCATACTCTTCCTCCATGTCTTGCAATGATCTTTTCCACCAGCGCCAGTCCCACGCCTGTGCCTTCAAACTCATCCTCACCGTGCAGCCGCTGAAATACCCGGAAGAGCTTATCCCGGTACTTATTATCAAATCCCACACCATTATCACGGACAAAGAATACCTGCTGCCCGTTTTCAGTAGTATGGCCAATGGTAATGACGGGCTCCTCTTTTTTTGAACTATACTTCACCGCATTGGAAATCAAATTGATCCATACCTGTCGCAGGGTTTTCAGGTCTCCATATACAGGTGGCAGATCTTTTATATTCCAGTTAATTTTTTTTCCGGATTCCGGTAAATGAAGCTCCCCGATTATCTCCTGTACCAATGCTTTTGTGTCCACATTCATCTTCTGGATCTCTTGTCGGCCCAGCCTGGAAAACGCCAGCAGGTCATCAATCAGGTGGCCCATCTTCAGGGTATTTGCGCGGATAATACCGGTGATCCGGTGCCCTTCAGCATCCAGTTTATCCCGGTAATCATCTTCCAGGATACTGGTAAATCCTACAATACCACGGAGCGGCGCCCGCAGGTCATGTGACACAGAATAGGTAAAGGCTTCCATCTCTGCATTGCTGCGTCGCAGGGCATTCTCCAGTTGTTTACGTTGTGTGATATTCCGTATCGAGGCAATCACCAGCTGACCTTCATCTGTTTTGATTGGCGAGAGACTGATCTCTACCGGAAACTGAATGCCTCCTTTCTTCACTGCATAAAGTTCCAGTCCGGCACCCATGGCACGCAGACTGGCTTTTTTCATAAAGGAATTACGGTGATGTACATGCGCAGCATGCAAATCGGCTGGAATCAGTATTTCCACCGGCTGATTCAGCATTTCCTCACGTGTATAGCCAAAAAGATCTTCCGCCTGTTTATTGATCATGCGCATCAGGCCCTGCTCATCGGCGATAACAGTAGCATCCGGTGCTGCCTGCAATAAACCACTGAATCTTTTTTCCGTAGCCTCTTTACTGGCAATATCTTTCCGGATGCGCCGGATCATGGCCAGACTCAGTATCAGCACGGTGCCCAGCAATGAGTAAAGAAGGATATTGAGATTACGGATCGTGTTTTCATTCTTCAATTTTCGTTCCTGCAGCAAATGTTCCTCCAGTCTTTCCATTTTTCGTCCGATGCGACGGATCTGATCCGAATACCCCTTCCCCTCGCCGGCTTCGACCATATGAACAACTGCCTGCAGGTCTTGCCGTTTCCGGGTCAGGATCATACTATCGGAAAAATGAATCCTTTTACTGATAAACCCTTTCATCGAATCCAGCAGATTCAATAATGGAGGAGTATTCTTCAAGAGCTCTTCCAGTTTAATTATTTCGATAGTAAATGTAGTTGCAGACTGATGCAGGGGTTCCAGGAATTCATTCTTTCCACTGATCACAAACCCGCGGGCACCAGTTTCATTATCCAACGCCGTCATCACCAATCGCTGTATATGCTGAATGATTGCCTGTGTTCGATTTACGGATTCAGAAGTATTACGTACACGCTCTGATTGCCTGACAGATATGAAGAATACCGTCAGTATTGTACCAACAATAATTAAAGTACCGGCATTAAGCACCCATCCCGGGGAGTATTTTTTCATGAATGACCGGGGGTTTAAGCAATATTAAAAGGCTTTAAAAAATTGCTATAATAACATGTAAAAGACTATATAAATATTTTCTTCTGTTTAAGTTAAGCATTAATGAATATAAACAAAAGATCAAGGGCTGATTTTATATGAATGGCAGAACTTAAATGAAGCAGGTAATAGTATACCATTAGTTTCTTGAGGGGCTACTGTTCCCGTAATGCATTGACAACTGTAGTTTGAAAAAATAATATACATAGTCCTTTCATTCCCTATCGACTATCCATCAACCCTTTGCCCTCAGCAGGACTACTAACTACTAACTGCTAACTACCGACTGATTTACCCCGTAAAAAATCAAAAACCTCTTCTCTCAACAATATGTCCTACCTTAACAAAGCCCCCCTCCCCTCGTCACCAAAAACCAACGATAATGAAAAAGATCATGATCTCTTTCGTACTGCTTGCTATTCTTTCCTGTAATGATGAAAAGAAAGAAACCCCGGCTACAGATGCAACGTCCGCCACTAACACAGACACACCGGCCGGTCTGCCTTACACCGCTACGTACAGCAGCAACTGGAGTACCAATGTCTCCGATGCCGATCTCAAAACCGTTTTACAATCCTACAAAGATTGGGCCGATGGTAATATGAAAGGACTCGGCGCTGCCATGGCCGATACCGTGGATATTGATCTCTCCAGTGGTAAATCCATGCACATGACCAACGACAGCCTGATGACCATGTGGGGCAAGAGCCGCGATAGTCTCAGTTCCGTAGTCATCAGCATGGATGCCTGGCATAAAATGTACTCCGTCGATAAAAAAGATGAAGTAGTGGTCACCTGGTACAAAGAAGTTGATACCTACAAATCCGGCAAAGCCGACTCCGCCTATTTCCATGATATCAATATGTTGAAAAAGGGTAAGATTGTGTGGTATAGTCAGTATAAGCGGCCGATTCTCCCAAAGTAGAAAGAGGTTTAAATTTGAATGAGTAATGAGTAATCAATAATGAGTAAACTGGGAAAAGTCATTAAAGAAGGGAATAGAAAATAGAGAATTGAGAATATAGTAAAACCCGTCAACTGGTGAAGCAGGGACGGGTTTTTTTATAATACAAATGCGGTATCCACTTAGAATTCTATTTACGAAACCGATTCAAAGAATAATGATCACCTGATCAGACTAACGAATATCATACAGACACTTTTGTTCAAATGAATTAGTTTTGCTTCTATCAGCGGGAAATCCGTGTTGATCCACCATATGCAGTTTATCGATATTCTTCTCTGGACCTCTTTGTTTGGTTTTATACTGGTTTCCCTGATTGTACTGAAACGTTCCACCAACCGGATGGCCGCTTTATTCCTGGCCGCTTTCTATTTTATCTTTTCTGTATTCTGCCTGCAGACCTATATTATTGAAACAGGGTTATTGCCAAAACTCCCCTGGTTTTATGGATGGCCCTTGCAGCTATATGCATTAATACCAGTGGCCCTTTATTTTTATTTTGTTACCCTCTTTAATGATGGCTTCCGTTGGAAACCCGCTTATTTGTTATTATTCATTCCCTGGCTGATCAGCATGGCGGATGTGTTGTTATTTTACATACAGCCTGAATCCTTCCGGGATACCATTATTGAAAATGCCACCCGTTATCCGGAACAACGATTCAGTACCGTATACGGCTTACTCTCCATTAAGTCACATTACCTGATCCGTTACCTGGCGGGATTGATCACTATGCTCTTGCTTTTACCCGGACTGATCCGCTTTGTACGGATTAATCAGCATGAAAAATCAAAACGAATACTCAACCGCTGGTTAACCGTTCTCTGGACCTTAGTTACCGCGGTATCGCTGCTCTGGCTGATCTGGATCCTCAGCCTGATGAATATCACCCTGGTACCTGCCGGCACTTTTATTTACCAGTTGCTGATCTTTATTTTTCATGTACTGGTCCTGCTGATCGGTACCATTCCGCTTTATTTCCCAACCGTATTATATGGTTTCCCGATAGGAAGTGGCGATACTGAAAAAACAGAGGAGCACCAATTGCCTGTTTCTGCAAGCAATCCTGCCGCCCCGGGGGATATCAAATATGGCTTAGTGGTAGCAGAGGTACAGGCCCGGCTGGAAGAAACCGAAAAGGAAATGCTCTTTCTCCAGGCTGACTTCGATGAGACCCTCCTGGCCAGCCGGCTCCGGATGCCGGCCCATCACCTTTCCTATTTCTTAAATCAGCATCATAATACTTCCTTTTCTAATTACCGGAATCAGTTGCGTATCAAATATGCCTGTACTTGCATCCAATCCGGCTACCTGAAACAAAATACGATCGAAGCCCTGGCCGGACATTGCGGGTATTCCAGCCGGAGTGCCTTCACTAAAATCTTTAAATCCATCACCGGATCCAGCCCTTCAGCATACGAAACAGACAAAGAAATCAACACGGGCGACTGATACCTACCTGTCTTTTTTTACACTTCATTCTCGAAGGCTAAGTGAATACACTTTCTCTTGCTAAGTAATTACCAGTTGAAAAAAATAACGGCTGTGCTGAAATCCGAATTGAGCACAGATGCAAGGCCGCTTTTCTTTTACCCGTTTGCAGGCTGAGTAATTTTGATGCACCATTTTATACGCTTCTCTTTCTCTTTTCAGAAAGATAAGCGTCGCGAACATTTAAAAAATATTTTATGAAAAACGTAATTCCACTTGCCCTATTTCTGTGCCTTTTAATCAATCACACATTCGCCCAGGTGGGTGTCGGCACCAATAATCCGAACCCCTCCGCCAAACTCGATGTCAGTTCCACTACTTCAGGTTTCCTGCCTCCGCGTATGACAGCCGCCCAACGGGATGCCATTGCTAATCCCGCTGCCGGACTCATGGTCTGGTGTTCCAATTGTTGCAGCTACGGAGAAGCCCAGGTATATAATGGAGTGGCCTGGACCAATATGGTTGGCGGTTCAGCCTGTGCGGCAAGACCTACAGTTGCGGCTACCGTTGCTGTATCCGATATCGCCACTACAACCGCCACAAGCGGAGGAAATATCACCAGTGATGGCGGAGCTGCTGTTTCTGCCAGAGGGGTTTGCTGGAGTACCAGTGCTAATCCTACAACAGCCGACAGCAAAACCACCGATGGCACAGGTACCGGTTCATTTACCAGTTCCATTACCGGATTAACCGCTGCTACCTTATATTATGTACGTAGCTATGCCACCAACAGTTCGGGTACCACTTATGGCACACAGGTCAGTTTTACCACGGCCTCTATAACAGCTCCGACACTCGCAGCCACCACGGCTGTTTCTTCGATTGCAGCTACTACCGCTTCCAGTGGGGGTAATGTTACGGCTGATGGCGGAGCATCTGTAACTGCAAGGGGCGTATGCTGGAGTACCAGCAGCAACCCTACTACAGCTGACAGCAAAACCACCGATGGTACAGGTACCGGATCCTTTAGCAGTTCTCTTACCGGCTTAACAAGTGCTACCTTATATTATGTACGGGCCTATGCCACTAACAGTTCAGGCACCAGCTATGGTACAGAAGTCAGTTTTACCACATCCGCCAGTTTGCCTGTACCGGTATTGGATAATCATCCGGATTACGCGCGTCCTATTTTCCAGGATTCATTGCATAATTACCAGGCTGTAACCTGGGTTAATATTGTCGTCAGTGACGGGGGCTCACCTATTACAAGTTCCGGTGTATGCTGGAGCACTTCCCCTGTACCAACGATCAGTGATAGCAGTAAAACCTCCGCTGTCCAGCAATTCGGCGGATACGATATTATTGCCGCCCAGATGACTACCTTATCGCCGGGCACTTTGTATTATACAAGAGTATGGGCGCAG
>CAUJFR010000192.1 GCA_963169885.1 Bacteroidota bacterium | reverse complement strand
GGCCATGTTCAGCAACCGTTTCCTGATCAAGACCATGCAGATGGTTGGGGCCACCCGCTGGTTTATTGCCAAACCGATGAATGTAAGGGCGGTGATCAATGGTGCCCTGAGTGGGGTGATTGCGGCAGTAGCGGTGATCCTCTTCCTGATGGTCATCGAGAAATTTATTCCTGAAATGAAAGCCATCCACGATAATACCAGCCTGGTGTTGCTTTTTGTGGGTCTGATCTTTCTCGGTATTGCCATTACTGTATTCAGCACCCACCGGAGTGTGATTAAGTACTTGAAAATGAAGCTGGACGATCTATATTAGCGAGAAGCGAGAAACGAGAAGCGAGAAGGTATCCTAAAGCAGTATGAACCTGATATTTAAAGATATAGTCCTAAAAAAAGACCCTTCCGGCTTCTTGCTTCTGGCTTCTAGCTTTTCCCTATATTGCACCTCCTAAAATGACCCCAAATGAGTGAATCAAAAAATACATCGATGTTCAGCAAAGAAAACTATATCTGGATGCTGGCCGGGCTGATCCTGATTGCCCTGGGAATGTTTTTAATGTCGGGTGGGAAAAGTAATACCGATCCGGCCGTTTTTAATAAAGAAGAAGTTTATAGTCCTATCCGGATTACCGTAGCCCCGATACTGATCCTGGCCGGGCTGATCGTGGAAGTTTTTGCGATTTTTAAGAAACCCAAAGCTGCCTGAGTGGCGGATTAAATAAGTAAGAGGCTGTATCCATCCGATCAGCCTCTTTTTTTTAGCCTTTTTTTAAAGACATACCTTTACGCTTCCAAGCCAAAAACAACCTCATGACAACAATAGAAGCCATCATCATTGCCATCGTGGAAGGATTGACCGAATTTCTGCCCATTTCATCAACCGGTCATATGATCATTGCCGGGAAACTGCTGGGTGTGGAAGACAATGATTTTACCAAGCTCTTTACGGTAGGTATTCAACTGGGAGCTATCCTGGCGGTGGTGGTATTATATTGGAAAAAATTCATGACCCCGCTGACCCAGGGGAAAAAAGGCTGGAACTTTTACCTGAAATTGCTGGTGGCTGTTTTACCGGCATTGGGACTGGGTTTTCTTTTATCCGATTATATTGATACGCTGCTGGAAAGTTCGCTCACCGTGGCGATTACGATGATACTCGGCGGAATTGTGCTTTTATTTATTGATAATGTTTTTAAAGATCATCCTATCACTACCGAAGAACAGATCAGTTTCCCCACCGCATTTAAAATCGGACTCTGGCAATGTGTGGCCATGATTCCAGGGGTAAGCCGGAGTGCGGCCAGTATCATAGGGGGTATGCAACAGAAACTGACCCGCAAGCTGGCGGCTGAATTTTCCTTCTTCCTGGCGGTTCCCACGATGGCCGCCGCAACGGGTTATAAGATGCTGAAAGGATATAAATCACTGGGGGCCGAGGATATAAAACTCTTTGCCATCGGGAATGTGGTAGCATTTATCGTAGCCATGCTGGCGATTAAATTCTTTATCGGATTCCTGCAGAAGCATGGTTTCCGTCTGTTTGGCTATTACCGGATCATAGGTGGTATTGTGTTACTGGTGCTCCTGGCCACCGGGTACCTGAAAAGCTGAAATATCCCCTGAACAGGGTAGTCAGCGTTCCGCATTCATTTCCTATCTATGCGTGTAAATAACAGTATGAAAAAGTATATCCTCCTGCTGCTTGTTCCTTTCCTGGCCGCCTGCAGCAATTATGGTTCAAAAGCCACTTCTGACAATATTGAAGTGTATTACAAAGATGGAATCAGCAAAGAACAGGCGGAAAAAACCGCCCGTTTGTTTGATCAGTTGCTGAATGAATCCAGTCCGGATGACCGGTCCAAAAAAAGTTTTCAGTTATTAAAAAACGGGGATACCATTTTACTTAAAATGGTAGCGGATAAATCCAAACTCAGTGCTGTGGGGGATGATGCGTTTTACGCCATTGCCACCATGGTATCCGACAGTGTGTTTGCCGGGGCAGTGGTCAACCTTACGCTCACGGATAATACATTTAAGGGATTTAAGAATTATGCCTACCGGAAGAATGCAGTGTCCTCCTGGGGCGAAAAGTATACCGATGGATTAATAGAAGTTTATGATGATGGTGTTGGAACCCCGGCAGTAAAAGAGCTGGCTTCTTTTATGAACAGTTATTTCAGTCCGCAGACCACGTTCAGTTTCCAATTGACAACAAACGAGGCAAAGGAAGTGATTGCCCGGATGGTGGCGAATCCTGACAGGATGAGCTTCTTCACTGAAGATGTGTTGCAGGAAATCAGCAAGGGCATTTCGGACAAGGTATTTAACGGGTCACCGGTTCATTTTGAACTGACCGATACAAAGTTTAAACCCCTGCGGCGTTATTCCTATCCGGCAGATGCAGCCGGCATGCAGTAAAAGATATACCCTTTTAAACCTATGGGCTGTACCGGTAATGGTATGGCCCCTTTTTTTGGATTGTGTGCCAATTTCCTATATTTACCTAAAGCAAGCATTCATGCAGACGGCTCCGAAAAAAGTAGTAAACGCCTGGGCGATGTACGACTGGGCGAATTCAGTGTACAACCTGGTAATCACGACCACTTTCTTTCCCGCTTATTATTCCGCTGTTACCAAACCTGAAAATGAAGGTTTTGAAAACGGGGTGCATTTTCTCGGGCGGAATTTCGTCAACACCGAACTGAAAGATTATGTACTGGCTTTTGGCTTTTTGGTAATTGCCGCCGCTTCACCGATTCTTTCATCCATTGCCGACTACAAGGGGAATAAGAAAATTTTCATGCGCTGGTTTTGCTACCTGGGCGCCCTGAGCTGTTCGATGATGATTTTCTTTGATGAAACCAATGTAGGATTCGGTTTGCTCTGTTTTATGTTTGCCGGTATTGGTTTCTACGGCAGCCAGGTATTTTATAACTCATACCTGCCGGACATTGCGGCTGAAGCCGACCGGGACCGGATCAGCGCCCGAGGTTATTCATTTGGCTATATCGGGAGTGTACTGATGCAAATGATCGGTTTTGCGCTGGTGATGCTGATGGAAGACAAAGGCCTGGCTCTTCAGCTCACTTTTCTCCTGGTGGGCATCTGGTGGATCGCATTTGCCCAGATTCCGCTGAAATGGTTACCCATCAGCAGCCGCTCAGAGCGTAAATCCAAAAAACATGTACTGGTCAACGGTTTTCATGAATTAAAACTGGTCTGGAACCAATTAGTTCATATGCCAGTACTTAAACGTTTTCTATCTGCATTCTTTTTTTACAGTATGGGGGTGCAGACGGTCATGCTGGTGGCTATTGATTTTGGTTTAAAGGAATTAAAACTGGCAGATGATAAACTGATCATAACCGCAGTCATAATTCAATTGGTGGCCATTGCCGGAGCCATCGGGATGTCGAGGTTATCGGAAAAATTCGGAAATATCCGCATCCTCCTGCTGACCGTTATGCTCTGGATAGGCGTTTGTATTACCGGGTATTTTATTACCACTGAATTTCATTTTTATATACTGGCCGCATTAGTCGGACTCGTTATGGGCGGCATACAATCACTCAGCCGTAGTACCTATTCCAAACTTATGCCTGAAACTAAAGACACCACCTCCTTCTTTAGTTTTTATGATGTGACTGAAAAACTGGCCATCGTGATTGGACTATTTAGTTTTGGACTAATCGAAGGGCTTACGGGCAGCATGCGTAATTCGATTATCGCACTGATTGTGTTTTTTGTATTGGGACTGGTATTTTTGCTGCTGACCAGTAAGGTGTCTACGGCTTCCAAGCGGCCCGCAGCTGTATGAGACCTTGCTTTTTAAAATTGTCCGCAAAGCATTAAAGAGTTTCTGAAGATGGAAGATGCTCCTTTTAAAAGAAACCTCTTTGCGTACTTTGCGGGAAATAAAAAAACAACTATGCAACTCTATACAATCAATACCGGTTACTTCAAATTAGATGGCGGGGCTATGTTTGGTGTGGTGCCGAAGTCGATCTGGAACAAGATCAATCCGGCTGATGAAAATAATCTATGTGACTGGGCCCTGCGCTGTATGCTGATTGAAGATGAAGGCCGGCTGATCCTGGTAGATACGGGAAACGGCGATAAACAGGACGCAAAATTTTTCGGCCATTATCACTTACATGGTGATGATACCCTGGAAAAATCCCTGAATAGCCATGGCTTTCATCCGGATGATATTACGGATGTCTTCCTGACGCACCTGCATTTTGACCATTGCGGTGGTGCTATTAAAAGAGCGGGTGATCAACTGGTACCTGCATTTAAAAATGCGAAATACTGGAGCAATGCCGCCCATTGGGACTGGGCGGTATACCCGAATGCGCGGGAAAAAGCCTCTTTCCTGAAAGAAAATATTTTGCCCATAAAAGAAAGCGGGCAGCTGGAAATGGTGGAAGTAAACGGGGGCATCAATGACCAGCTGGGTAAGACCCGTTTTACCGATAATATAGCTGTCCGGTTTGTGAGTGGTCATACAGAAAGCATGATGCTGCCACAAATACAATACAAAGGACGTACGGTCGTATATATGGCGGATCTGCTGCCTTCGCAGGGACATATACCCCTGCCCTATGTGATGGGTTATGATATGTTTCCCCTGACCACATTAAATGAAAAAACAAGTTTTTTAAAAGAAGCCCTTGAAGGGGATTATGTATTGTTTTTTGAGCATGACCCCATATATGAATGTTGTACGTTAAAACAAACAGAGCGGGGTATCCGGCCTGATCAGTTCTTCAAGTTGTCGGAACTCTGATCCGGCATCCGGTAAAATTTACGCAGACCGAGAATCAGCAGACTGCCGAGAATAGCCGGGATCACGAGATTGATGAACCAGATACCGGCGGTGGCAAAAAAGAT
>CAUJFR010000191.1 GCA_963169885.1 Bacteroidota bacterium | reverse complement strand
ATCCCGATTCCGGGTCGGGGCAATCATTAACTTTACGGTCTAATACCCTCATTCAATGAAGCGCCTGTTTATGCTGATAACTTTTATCACGCAATTGTTTAACGTCCGGTCCCAGCCTGCTGATTTCAGCAGCTATCCTGTCTACAATGGAAAGGACCTGGGCATTACCTATTCATCCCAACGGAGCATTTTCAAAATATGGGCGCCAACCGCCAGTGCTGCCGAACTCAGACTGTATCATTCCGGCACAGGCAATACTTCTGTGGGTGTTTTCCCGATGGTAAAAGCCAAAAACGGGGTGTGGCTGACTACTATATATACAGATCAGAAGAATAAATTTTATACATTCCGGGTAAAGATCAACGGGCAATGGTCAGAAGAAACCACAGACCCCTGGGTAAAAGCGGTGGGCGTGAATGGTAAGCGGGGCGCCATTGTGGATCTTCGCGAAACCAACCCGGTAAACTGGGAAAAGGACCGGTCGCCGGAATTAAAACATCCTACTGATGCCGTGATCTATGAGCTGCATGTGCGGGATGCCAGTATCCATGAAAGTTCAGGAATTAAACATAAAGGAAAATTCCTCGGGCTTACAGAAACCGGTACTAAAAACCCGGCAGGCCAGTCTACCGGACTCGATCATATTAAAGAATTGGGAATTACACACGTGCACCTGCTGCCTTCCTTTGACTTTAATTCCATTGACGAAAGCAACCCTGACGCAAAATATAACTGGGGGTATGATCCCCTGCATTATAATGTTCCGGAAGGGTCCTATGCCACGAATCCTTATGACGGAGCCGTTCGTATTAAAGAATTTAAACAGCTGGTGCAGGCCTTTCACCAGCAGGGCATCGGGGTCATCATGGATGTGGTGTATAACCATACGGCCCTTACTGAAAAATCCAATTTCAATCAACTCGTACCCGGGTATTATTACCGGCAGGATAAGGACGGAAAATTTTCCAATGCCACGGCCTGTGGGAATGAAACGGCCAGTGAACGGCCTATGTTCCGCAAATTCATGCTGGAGTCATTACTCTACTGGGTACAGGAGTATCATGTTGATGGTTTCCGTTTTGACCTGATGGGGGTACATGATATTGAAACCATGAACCTGATTTCAAAAGAGCTGCACAAGATCAAACCGGATATACTTCTGTATGGCGAAGGATGGACTGCAGGCGCCTCCCCCTTACCGGACTCCCTGCGTGCGTTAAAAGCTAATACCGCACGATTGGACCGCATCGCGGCATTCAGTGACGATATACGCGACGGGATCAAAGGCAGTGTGTTTGAACATGCGGATAAAGGATTTGCCAGCGGGAAAAAAGGAATGGAGGAGAGTATAAAATTCGGGATCACGGCCTCCTGTCCGCATCCGCAGGTGGACTATACAAAAGTCAATTATTCCAAAACAGCATGGGCCGCCTCACCCGCGCAAACAGTATCTTATTGTGAGTGCCACGACAACCATGTATTGTTTGATAAACTGGCCATATCGGCAAAAGACGCCACCCCGGAACAAAGAGAACAAATGCAACGGCTGGCTTTATCCATCGTGTTGACGTCCCAGGGCATTTCTTTCCTCCATGCAGGTACGGAGTTTATGCGTAGCAAACAGGGAGTGGAGAATTCGTATGAATCTCCAGACAGTATCAATGCGATTAATTGGAATCTGAAAAAGGAACACGAAGGCTTCAATGAATATCTGCGTGAACTGATTCAGCTGAGGAAACAACACCCGGCTTTCCGGTTGCAGTCAGCGGAAGCAATTGCCAGGATGATAAAATTCAACGGGAAAACGCCGCAAGACGGGATGATTGTTTATGAAATAGATGGGAAAACAGCCGGGGACAGCTGGTCAAGTATATTGATCTGCCTGGTTGGAAATAAATCCAATATTGCCTATCCGGTTGATAATACCTGGAAGCCTTATATGTTTAATAATAAACGGGTGAAAAGTGATTTGGAAGTCAACGCTCAGATGGCTGAGAATATGAAGTTGTCTCCCTTTAGTTTTTCACTGTTTTATATGGAGTAAAAGACCTACTGTTGATGTTGCGTAAGGGCATATACGGCAAAACTGGCCAGCCAGTGTTCGCCCCCATAATGTCCGCTTACCACATTGGGTAATGCAGCGGCCAGGTGTTGGATCGCTGCTTTTTGTAAGGTTTTTTTCAGGGGATCTTTAGCCCCTAAAACAGAAGCCAGTCCCTGCATACACCAGCTCCTGCTGAAACAGAGTCCGTCGAGATGTACGATCTGCAGATCCGAACGGTCAGATACCTCCGGTAAGACGGACAAGTGCTTTATATCTTTTACAGTTAGAAACTGGCTGAACCATGTTTTAAATTCAGCTGGTGAAAGTATACGACGCATCAGATCGGCTTCTTCCAGGCTGGGCGAAAGAAAATCAGATCCGTTTGGTTCCCAGGAAACGGGCGCTTTTTTATCTTTTGCAAAAAGGAATAAAGAAGTTTTACGGATCGCCTTTTCAAAATCAGCCAGGCCGGCCGTTTTAGCATAATCAAATGCAAACACCAGTCCGAATGCGGTATTCGGGTGTACACCTGTCCGATTGGCATACGTCTGCTTGGGCAAAAAAACCTGCCAGAGTGAAATGATTTTTTTCATCAGGGGCTGCAAGGCCTGGTGCCATCTCTCCGCATCCGGATCAGTCCAGGTCAGTAACTCTTCATCCAGTTTGAGCAGCCAGGCCCATCCGTAGGTTCTTTCCCAGCCGCCGGTCAGGGGAATATCAAAATACCGCAGTTCCTGTTCAATATTTTCAATGGTAATCGTCCGGTTGATTGCTTTCCGGATTGCCCCGGCTTCCGGCAGTTCAGGAAATAGTTTAAGGAGTCTGATCAGCATCCAGTGGCCATGTACGGATGAGTGCCAGTCAAAACAGCCATAGAAGGTGGGGTGGAGTTGTCTTGGCAACAGGACATGGTCACTATCACGGTATGAGGTATGACTGGTTTTATTAGGAAACTCCTGTTCCATACATTTCAACGGGAGCATGGCCAGTTTAGTTGCGCCGGCAGTGGTAAGGGAAAAAGCACTGCTGTCTTTATTAATCAAAAAAAGCGGCGGCTGCTGACTGAACATATCAAGTGGTAAAACCAGTAACAGGAATAGTATTGTTCGGATCATGGTTAAAATTAGAAATAAAACAACAGGAAAGTACCGGCAAAAAAAAACTGTTCCGGATGAGGGAACAGTTAATTATTTAAATCAAATCGTTTAATATCTGTCACGGGGTGGACGGGAATTATTCCCATATCCGCCACCACTGCCACCTCTATAACCGCCGCCACCGCCGCTTCCACCACCGTATCCTCCGCGATCTCCGCCACCACCACCATATCCACCGCCGCCACCACGGTTCGGACGGAAACCGCCTCCGCCACCACCTTGTTTATCTTCGGCTTCTTTTACCACCAGTACTTTTTTACCGATTGGCAAATCGTTCAGCCCTTCAATTGCTTCTTTTGCTTCCTGGGCATTCGCCATTTCCACAAAGGCAAAACCTTTACTCTTGCCGGTTTCACGATCCATAGCAACTTTCACGGAAACGACGGTTCCGAACTTCTCAAAAAATTCTTCCAATTCCGCATCATCCATATCGTACGGCAAACCGGCAACAAAAAGTTTCATCTACTAAATTTTTAACAAATGTAATAACTTAAACGGGTAATAGTCAACCTTATTTCCACAAATTACCGTAAAAAGGTTTAATTCCCTTCGTCTATTTTTTTCCCGGCAAAATAACCTCCTGCAGCCCCTAAAATGAGGCCCAGCGTCATCCAGAGCAGTACCCCGCCTGACGCAAAAAAGGCTACGGCAAAACCTACGAGTCCGCCCACGATCATGACAATAGTTGTTGCTTTTCCGTTGCTGCCGGCGGAAGTGGCAGTATCATGGCTTTGCCTGAACTGCTTCACATGTTCCCGGTGTTTTTTGCGGTGATGTGATCTGGCCATTTTTTTATTTTGAAATTACAGCATGTTTGGCGGTCGGAAAAGGGAATTGATCAGAATCATACAGCCCCGCCGGTAAAACCTGATTTCAAACAGCTGTTCAGGTAATTACACAATCCACTTACCTTTAAAGAGCATTCAAAAACCACAATTATGCGTATCTGCTCATTCCTTACTGTTCTGCTGTTATCCGGTTACTTAATGACTGCACAACAGACTCAAAAGCCGCCACTTCATGCAAAAAACTGGATGGCCATCACCGGTAAGCCTTTAGCGGCTACGGCGGGAGCTATCACCTTTCAGAAGGGGGGAAATGCCGTGGACGCTGCCTGTGCCATGCTGGCGGCCACCTGTACCATGTGGGATGTACTTAGCTGGGGAGGCGAGACACAGGTTCTTTTATATAATCCCAAGACAAAAAAAGTGATTGCCATCAACGCTATGGGAGTGGCACCAACAGGAGCTACGCCTGAATTTTTCAAATCAAAAGGCTATAATTTTCCTCCTGAATTTGGGGCACTGGCCGCCACCACTCCGGGTACACCCGGCGGTATTTGTTATATGCTGGCCGAATATGGAACGCTCTCTTTAAAAGAAGTACTGGCACCAGCTATGCAACTGGCCGCCGGATATCCAATAGAAGCGCAGACGGCCAACAGCATTGAAAGAGGCAAGGCCCGGATCAAGGAATGGCCGTACAGTAAAAAAGTTTTTCTTACACATCCCGGAGAAAAAAGAGAAGCACCAGAAGCCGGAGAGATTTTTATTCAACAGGATCTGCTCAATACGTTAACTAAAATGGTGGAAGCCGAACAGGCCGCACTCAAACAAAAGAAAAGCCGCAAGGCAGCCATTATGGCGGCATATGACCGGTTTTACAAAGGCGATATTGCCCGTGAATTTGTAAGGGGTTGCCGGGAACAGGGCGGACTGATCACGATGGAAGATCTGGCCCGCTGGAAACCGATTGAAGAAGAACCCCTGTCGGTCAATTACAAAGGAATCGACGTGTATAAATTACAACAATGGACGCAGGGACCTGTCCTGCTGCAGGCGCTGAATATCCTGGAACAAAAAGACCTGAAATCGATGGGGTATAACAGTACTGCCTATATTCATACACTTTACCAGGCCATGAATCTGTCATTCGCAGACCGTGACTTTTATTATGGGGATCCCTATTTCCCCCCGCAGGAGCCGATGAAAGGATTGCTGAGCAAAGAGTATGCACGGCATCGGGCTTCGCTGATCAATCCCCTGATGAACGGGGCATTGATTGGTCCGGGAGATCCCTATCCGTTTGAAGGGAAGGAAAATCCCTTTACGGAGCTGATGAAGTTCCGTGGATTTACAACGGACAGCAGTACACGTAATTTTATGCCGGCCCATGACAATGGTACGGCCTCCATTGATCAGGAGTATATGGATCGTTTATGGAGAGGCACCACCAGTGTGGAAGCCGCCGATAAGGAAGGCTGGGTGGTCTCCATCACTCCCAGTGGTGGCTGGATACCGGCCTGTATTGCCGGCAATACCGGGGTGGGGATGAGCCAGCGGATGCAGAGTTTTGTGCTGGACTCCACATTGAATCCTTTCAATGTGGTGGCACCCGGCAAACGCCCCCGGGTAACCCTCACCCCGACAATGGCGCTGAAAGAGGGCAAACCCTATTTATCATTTGCAGTGCAGGGAGGCGACACGCAGGATCAGAACCTGCTGCAGTTTTTCCTGAATATGGTTGAATTTGGTATGACCGTACAACAGGCGACTGAAGCGGCCAATATCAACAGCAATCAGCTCTGGCTTTCACTGGGAGGCACCAAAACGGATGATCGTAAACCCAAACCCGGTAACCTGCTTTTACACGATAACATACCTGAGAATGTCAGGAATGAGTTGAAAAAAATGGGATATACCCTCAGTTTCGATGACCGTACCAGTGGCCCCATCAATGCCATCTACTTTGACTGGAAACATGGCAGCTTCTGGGGAGGCAGCAGCAATCATGGAGAAGATTACGGGATTGGCTGGTAGTCAGTTTAACAAAACTTTGCCCCGGACTTAATCATTCAACCCGGGTGTCACGACTATTTTTACAAATGTTCCGTTTTACGGTTATACTGCTTATTTTATTTCATGCGGCTGAGGCCGCAGCACAATCCAATTTACAAGGTAAAATCTATGATGGCAAAACCGATTCATTACTTACCGGCGTTACGATCATGAACATCACGGGTAAAAAATTTGTCTTATCCGACCGGAATGGACAGTATTCCATAGCAGCGGCAGAAAATGATTTGCTTGTTTTCAGTTTCAGCGGCTATGCGCCCGATACCATCCCGGTGGAACCTTATATGTTTTATACCCGTTTTGATATAACGCTGAAGCCACAACCTCTTGAATTGAAAGGAGTGACCGTAGTGGCTACGAATTATCAGACTGATTCCCTGAACCGCCAGGCATATTACCGCCATATTTTAAGTAAACGGGAGCCTGGTATTACCGGCCGGAATACACCGGTTGGATTTGGTATCAGCCTGAGTCCGTTCAGTCATTTTTCCCGGGAATCAAAAGCACGCAGAGCCCTTAAAAAGCGAATTGCCCGGGAGGAGAAAGAAAGTTATATCGACCATCAGTTTTCAGCTGAACTGGTAAAAAGGATTACACGGCTCGAAGGGGATTCGCTCCGGTTATTTATGTATTCATATCGACCCGGTTATGAATTTTGCCGGAAATCCGGTCCTCAGGAAATGCTGATCTACATCAGTGACTGTCTGAAAAAATTCAAAAATAAAGAGGCCAGAAAGCCGGACTAAGATTGCTTTTATCTCACACTAACAATCGTTATCTTTGGCCCACTAAATTTACACCTCATTATGAAAGAAGTAGTGATCATAGCCGCCGTTCGTACACCCATGGGAAGTTTCGGGGGTAGTCTCAAATCCATGACCGCCACTCAATTGGGTGCGGTTGCCATAAAAGGGGCGTTACAAAAAGCCGGATTAGCGGCGGATAAAGTACAGGATGTATTGATGGGTTGTGTGATTCAGGCCAACCTGGGGCAGGCACCGGCGAGGCAGGCCGCCAAATTTGCCGGATTACCCAATGAAGTAAACTGTACCACGATCAATAAGGTTTGTGCCAGTGGAATGAAAGCAATTTCTCAAGCAGCTCAGAGTATTGCCCTTGGAGATGCAGACATTGTAGTTGCCGGTGGTATGGAAAGTATGAGCAATGTTCCTTTTTATAGTGAGCATATGCGTTGGGGAAATAAATATGGAAATGTGTCGATGATTGACGGATTGGCCAAAGACGGACTGACGGATGTATATGATGGCAAAGCCATGGGAAATGCCGCTGAACTTTGTGCGAAGGAATGTGGAATCAGTCGCGAAGCACAGGACAATTTTGCCATTGAAAGCTACAAGCGTTCACAGGCTGCCTGGGAAAAAGGGTTGTTTGACCAGGAGATTATACCAGTAGAAATTCCTCAACGGAAAGGAGATCCGGTTATTTTTTCAAAAGATGAAGAACCGTTCAATGTAAAGTTTGACAAAATACAAACCTTGAACCCGGCTTTTATAAAAGAGGGGACGGTTACAGCGGCCAATGCTTCCACAATGAATGACGGAGCTGCTGCCTTATTGCTGATGAGTGCCGAAAAGGCCAATGAACTGGGATTAAAACCTATTGGTCGCATCAAGGGATATGCCGATGCTGAACAGGCACCGGAATGGTTTACCACCACGCCTTCACTGGCAGTACCCAAAGCAGTGCAAAAAGCAGGATTGGCCATGACCGATATTGACTACTGGGAATTGAATGAAGCATTTGCGGTGGTGGGCATTGAAAACACCCGCCGTATGCAACTCGATCCGGCGAAAGTGAATGTGCATGGGGGAGCGGTATCATTGGGACATCCTTTAGGATGCAGTGGAGCCAGAATAATTGTCACCTTGCTTCATATACTGAAAGCCAATAATGCCCGGTATGGTGCTGCGGGTATTTGTAATGGCGGCGGTGGGGCCAGTGCCATGGTTATTGAAAACATCTCCTGAGCTTTTTCCGGATAGTCTGTTATATTCTCTTTCCGGGTAGCTATCGTAATCTTTCATTATCGCAATCGTATTTTTTCCTGTGCCGGGCCGTACTAAGCCCGGCTTATTCCCGTTTTAGTATGTTGTATTCTTTTTACTGAAAAAAAACAAGGTTCTTGTTAAACCAATTGACAAGACTCCCTGTCTATGTTCTGTAATTTATACCGATAAACATTAAAACCCGAATATGAAAACAAGGATTTTATCTTATGCCCTCGCGGCTTTCTCTTTTACCTTTCTGTTTACTTCCTGTAAAAAAGAAGCTTCCAATGCAGGCAGCACCGATTTCACGGCAGAAACCTCCACACACTCCGATGATCAGTCAAGGTTTTCCGGTGAAGTGGATGCAGCGGCCAATGATGCAAACCTGTTGCTTGAATCCACAGCCGGATTTACCGCCCGTCCCGGCGACCTGAACGCATTGATCTGCGATGCAGATATAGCCGTGGATACAATGGCTAATCCCCGCACCATCACTATAACTTATAATGGTACCAATTGCCTCGGAAACCGTACCCGTACCGGAGTAATAATAATTTCAATGGCACAGGGTGTACGATGGAGCCAGGCCGGTGCTGCTATCAGTCTTACCTATGAAAATTTTAAAGTAACCCGTACCAGTGATAACAAAAGTATCACTATCAACGGCACGCATACGTTAACCAATGTCAGTGGGGGATTGCTCATCAACCTGCCGGTACTGAATACGATTACCCATTCTATTACCAGTAGTAATATGTCCGTCACTTTTGATAATGGTACACAACGTACCTGGCAGGTAGCCCGTCAGCGGGTCTTCACCTTCAACAATGGTGTAACCATTACCATCACAGGTACCCATTCCGAAGGCGGAGTTACCGGTATTGCGGAATGGGGACAGAACCGCTTTGGCCGTCCGTTTACCACCACCATTGCAGAACCAGTTGTCCTGAAAAGCGATTGTTCTTTCCGTGCCGGAAGTGGTAAAGTTGTACATAACACCAGCTCTTACAATGCAGCCGTTACATTCGGACTGGATGCTACCGGAGCTGCAACTACTTGTCCGGGTACCGGCAACTACTATATGAAAATAGTATGGACAGGACCTGCCGGAAACAGCCATACCGCTTTATTACCTTACTAAAATACCCATACCCTTATCCGGTGCCCTGTCAATTATGACAGGGCATTTTTGTTGACTTCGTATCGTTTTCGCTAATTTAGGGCCATGTCTGCCACACTGATCCGCGATATAAAATTGCTGGTGAATACACCGGAAACCGAAACCTGCCTGCGTGGGAAAGAAATGGCTGTATTACCGGTGATTGAAAATGCTTATCTCATTTTGGAAGACGACATAATCACTGGCATGGGAAGGATGGAAGAGCTCATATACCCGGAGAAGCATTTCAAATCTGTGATCCATGCCAGCGGGCAAATGGTATTACCTGCCTGGTGTGACAGTCATACCCACCTGGTTTTTGCCGCCACCCGCGAAGAAGAATTTATTCATAAACTGAAGGGGATGAGCTATGCCGAAATTGCAGCTAAAGGTGGTGGCATACTTAACTCAGCCCGCAAACTGGGAGAGGCCAGCGAAGCTGCACTTTTCAATGAGGCCTGGAAAAGACTGGAAGAAGTCAGTAAACTGGGAACCGGCTCCATTGAAATTAAAAGCGGTTATGGACTTACGGTGGAAAGTGAACTGAAAATGCTACGGGTGATTAAGCAGTTAAAAGAAAAATCTGCCTTAACCATCAAATCCACGTTCCTTGGCGCCCATACATATCCAACGGCTTTTAAGGATGACCATGAAGGTTATATCCGTCAGATCATTGATGAAATGTTACCGGTGATAGCCCGTGATAAACTGGCAGATTTTATTGATGTGTTTTGTGAAACGGGGTTCTTTTCAAAAGAAGAAACCATCCGGATCTGTAAGGCCGGGATGGCTCTCGGATTGAAACCAAAAATACATGCCAATCAACTAAATCTTTCCGGTGGTACAGAAGCCGGCGTAGAACTGGGTGCACTGAGTGTGGATCATCTGGAAACAATGGATGCGGATACGATCCATTTACTGGCTGGTT
>CAUJFR010000190.1 GCA_963169885.1 Bacteroidota bacterium | reverse complement strand
AAAAGAGAATATGAGCGAAGCATTACATGTACATTCCGGAGCAGCACACGCTGTACATCATGATGATCACGGACATGGTCACCATGAGCAGTCCTTCATCTCGAAGTATATCTTCAGCATGGACCATAAGACCATCGGTAAGCAGTTCCTGATTACCGGTATCGTATGGGCCATTATCGGAGGACTGTTCTCTGTTCTGTTCCGTTTGCAATTGGGTTATCCTGACCAGTCTTTCCCCATTCTCGAAACCTTCTTCGGGCATTGGGCAAAAGGCGGCCAGATTCAGCCTGAATTCTATTATGGACTGGTAACCATCCACGGTACTGTACTCGTATTCTTCGTACTGACTGCCGGTTTGAGTGGCACATTTGCCAACTTACTCATTCCCCTGCAGATCGGCGCCCGTGATATGGCATCGCCTTTTATGAATATGCTGTCATACTGGTTCTTCTTCCTGGCCAGCGTAGTTATGCTCTCCTCCATTTTCGTACATACCGGCCCTGCTTCCGGAGGCTGGACCATGTATCCGCCGCTGAGCGCCCTGCGTCAGGCGGGTGACGGACAAAAAATTGGTACCGACCTCTGGCTGATCGCGATGGCCCTCTTTATTATATCATCCCTGCTGGGCGGTCTGAACTATATTTCCACGATCCTGAATATGCGTACAAAAGGGATGAGTATGACCCGTATGCCGCTGCCAATCTGGGCCATGTTCTTCACCGCGGTTCTGGGTGTTCTTTCTTTCCCTGTATTATTATCCGGTGCAATCCTGCTGTTATTTGACCGTAACCTGGGTACCAGCTTCTACCTGAGTGATATTGTGATCAACGGAGAAATTCTCCCGAACGAAGGCGGTAGTGCGATTCTCTACCAGCACTTATTCTGGTTCCTGGGTCACCCTGAAGTATACATCATCCTCCTGCCCGCGATGGGTATGGTATCGGAGATACTATCCGTCAGTGCCCGTAAACCGATCTTCGGTTATATGGCCATGCTCGGTTCCATGTTCGCCATTGCGATCCTGGCCTTCCTGGTATGGGCGCACCATATGTTTGTCACGGGACTTAATCCATTCCTCGGATCGGTCTTTGTGCTGCTGACGCTATTGATTGCCGTACCTTCTGCGATCAAAGTGTTTAACTGGCTTACCACATTATGGAGAGGAAATATCCGCTTCACCCCGGCTGCTTTATTTGCAATCGGTTTTGTGAGCCTGTTCATCTCTGGTGGTCTGACCGGTATCTTCCTGGGTAACTCGACTATTGACATTCACCTGCACGATACTATGTTTGTTGTGGCGCACTTCCATATTGTAATGGGTGTGGCATCCTTCTTCGGAATGTTTGCCGGTGTGTACCACTGGTTCCCCAAAATGTTTGGCCGCTACCTGAACAATACATTAGGTTACCTGCATTTCTGGGTAACCATGATCGGGGCTTACCTGATCTTCTGGCCCATGCACTACCAGGGGCTGGCCGGTGTTCCCCGCCGTTACCTGGATAAGAAAGGTTGGGTTTCCTTCAACCAGTTTGGTGATCTTGATAAAATGATCACGGTCGTTTCGATCATTGTATTCGCGGTACAGCTGATGTTTGTCTTCAATTTCTTCTATTCTATTTTCAAGGGAAGAAAAGTAACGACTACCAACCCCTGGGGTGCCAACACCCTGGAATGGACCACCCCGATCAACCCGGGTCATGGTAACTGGGAAGGTGAGATTCCTGAAGTACACCGCTGGCCTTATGATTATGCGAAAGATGGAAGAGATTTCATTCCGCAGACTGAGCCGGTAGGGGCGAATGAATCAAAACACTAAGTACGAGGTACAAAGTTAGAAGTACGAATAAAAAAACAAGGTTAGAAGTACGAATCCCGAAGCATCGGGACGGAAAGCCCGAAGGGCTGACAGGATTATAGAAAAAAAGTGTTAAGTGAGCTATGAACCCCGAAGGGGTGACATTATAAAAGATGTCAGCGGTGAAACAGGATTTGTTATTTGAATTATACGTGAAGGCATGAAAAAGATTAAGGACTATCTGATGCTGATGAAGCCTTCACTGAGTATCATGGTGGTATTCAGCAGTGTGATCAGTTACCTGCTGGCCCCCAAAGTGGTCGAGTACAACTGGACCATGATTTTTTTGCTCTTTGCAGGCGGAATGCTGGTAACAGGCAGCGCCAACGCGATCAACCAGGTGGTGGAGAAAGATACCGATGCGCAGATGAAGCGTACGTCCACCCGGCCCATTGCATCCGGAAGGGTGTCCGTGGGAGAAGGATGGGCCTTTGCCATCATCACCGGCATTGCCGGTGTGCTGATGCTGGGCTATTATTTCAATTGGTTATCAGCGGGACTCGCGGCCTTCAGTCTGTTTCTCTATGCTTTTATCTACACCCCGTTGAAGAAAGTCAATTCAATCGCGGTACTGATGGGAGCTGTACCCGGAGCCCTTCCTTGTTTAATTGGCTGGGCCGCGGGAGATGATCAGCTGTCAGCCGGAGGATGGATCCTGTTTGCCTTCCAGTTTTTCTGGCAATTCCCCCATTTCTGGGCGATTGCCTGGGTGGCACACCGGGATTATTCAGCGGTTGGATTTAAGCTCTTACCCGCCAATGAGGGACCAACAAAATTTACGGCGATTCAGACCATTGCGTATTCGCTGTTGCTGGTTCCCGTAACCGTACTTCCTTATTTTAACGGAATGTGCAGTTATGACACCGTAGCGGGTATGATCAGTATCGGAATGATTATAGTGGCAAACCTGTTTATGATCGGCCGTTGTGTGGTTCTTTACCGGACCATGGAAGTAAGTGCGGCACGCCGGGTGATGTTTGGCAGTTATATGTACCTGCCGGTGGTTATGTTTGCTTTATTACTTAGTAAAATGTAGAATTTAAAAAAGCGGGATGGATATAGTGAGTAAACAAGAAAAACAAAAGATGCACCCCCATAAGTTCACCCTTTGGGTGGCGATTGGCAGCCTGATCATGATGTTTGCAGGTCTGACCAGTGCATTTATCGTTAAAAGTAACCAGGACAAATGGATTCCGGTTGCGCTCCCGATGATCTTCTGGATTTCAACCGGAATGATCCTGCTGAGCAGCCTGACCATGCAGCTGTCCTTAAGATCTTTTAAAGACCGTGAAATGAGCAAGTACCGTTTCCTGATCGGGGTAACGGTGGTACTGGGCGCTGCTTTTATTATATGCCAGTGGCTCGGTTTTCAGCAGCTCTGGGAGCAGAAAGTTACCTTTAAAGGGTCCGGTGGCGGACAGTTCCTGTATGTGATCTTCGGATTACATGCGTTGCACGTGGTTGGCGGACTGATCGTCCTGCTGATCATGTTCATCAAGGGCTTTTTGGGAAAAACAAAGAATTACAGCTCAGTACCCGTGGAAGTGGCCGCAACTTACTGGCATTTTGTAGATGCCTTGTGGATTTACCTGCTGGTCTTTTTCCTGGTACTCGGCAAGAACTAACCGACATAACGAAACAAGTAAAACCTGACAACTGACATGGCGACAACAGCAACAGTACATCAGACCAAGTGGTGGAGCGGTGGTAAGAGCCCCTTCAACCTGGAGTATGGCAAGCTGATGATGTGGTATTTTTTAATGAGTGATGCCTTTACTTTCGGCGCTTTCCTCATCTCCTATGGGTCTATCCGCTTTTCCCAGAACTTCTGGCCGGATCCCAACGTGGTATTTAATGCATTTCCGGGTGCCGGTCATGCCAATCTGCCGCTTGCTTTCGTGAGTGTGATGACCTTTATCCTGATCATCAGTTCGGTGACCATGGTACTGGCCGTTCATTCCGGTCACAAAGGTGATAAAGCAGGGGTAATGAAATGGCTGGCCTGGACCATCGTAGGTGGTCTGGCGTTCCTTAGCTGTCAGGCCTGGGAGTGGCATCACCTGATTACCGGTGAACATGCTGTATTAATGGATGGCAAACTGGATATCATCGGACAAACCATGCGGGCGAATCCATGGGGTGACCTGGCGGCTCATGCGGACGTGAATGCTGCATTGACAAAGACCCCCCATGAAACACTCGTTAACCTGGCACATATGAGCAATCATAGTCTTGGGCATGAGCAACTGGCGGCCATGACCGATCAGCAACTCATCAGCAATATTAACCTGGACGAACTGCATATCAGGACCAAAGGACCGGTTGCTTTCGGCGGTTATTTTTATGGCATTACGGGTTTCCACGGTTTCCACGTTTTCTCCGGGGTGATCATCAATATTGTGATGTATATTATGACGGATAAAGATGTATTCAAGAACAGGGGACATTACCTGATGATCGAAAAAGCAGGATTGTACTGGCACTTTGTAGACCTGGTTTGGGTATTCGTATTCCTGTGTTTCTATTTGATATAACAGCAACGGACTATTAACTATTTTAAAAATCGAAATTTAAAAATACTATGCAACATCCTGCATTTGAAGAAGTAACGGTCCACCACGAACACGCTGATGATGCGACGTTTAAAAAGAAAGTATGGAGAACCACCGTTATACTTTCTGCCATTACCATTGTGGAACTGGCTATCGGTTATATCATCTATTTCATGCACAAAGGGGATAATCCCAGCGATTTTGCCATCCTGGCTTTCAAAGGCATGGTATGTATCCTGACCCTGGCCAAAGCCTATTATATCGTATCCGTGTTTATGCACCTTGGTGATGAGATCCGGAACATGATCATGACCATTGTAGTGCCTCTGATGCTCTTTATCAGGTTTATCGCCGCATTTATCTGGGATGGCAATTCCTATAAAAACCTGCGTAACAAGAATGACAAGCATTTCCAGGAGACCACAATGCCCGCCAAACACGGAGCACATAAGGAAGAAGCCAAGCCTGCTGCGCCTGCCAGCGGTAAAGAATAAGATCACTAGAAGGAAATACTGATTTTAACCATTAAACCGTCTGTCCGGCGAACCTG
>CAUJFR010000189.1 GCA_963169885.1 Bacteroidota bacterium | reverse complement strand
ACAGACGGCCTATGTTTGCATAAATATTTCAATTATGCCAACGATAAAAATGACCACACAGGATTTCAAGGATAAGGTATTTAATTATGAAACGGAGAAGGAATGGAAATACCAGGGTACATTACCCGCGATCATCGACTTTTATGCAGACTGGTGTGGTCCCTGTAAAATGGTGGCCCCCGTACTGGAGGAGTTGTCTGCAGAATATGAAGGGAAACTCCTGATCTATAAAGTGGATACAGAGGCTGAGCAGGAACTATCAGCGGTTTTCGGTATCCAGAGTATCCCCACTCTTTTATTCATTGATTCCACCGGCGAACCGATGATGCAGCCTGGTGCATTTCCGAAACATGTTTTCAAAAAAGTGATAGAGGAAAAACTACTGGCGCCCGCTCAGACTGAAGAATAATATTTTGACAGAGTAGCACGAAGAAAGCCCGCTAACGATTAGCGGGCTTTCTCTTTTAACTCCTTATAAACTTATCAACCTTTCAACTTATCAACCTACCACCCCTACTTCAGCATGTCCTGAAACCTCTTCGTATCATAATTCGCACTGCCCACTTCATTGAACAGGATCTCCCCTTTTTCATTAAATATTACGGTCATGGGGATGCCGTCGGTAACAAAAAGCTGGGGCAGGTCGCTGGCGGGATAATAGACCGGAAGCTTCATATTATTATTAGCCGCATAGGTTTTGGCTTTGTCAAAATTGTCGTCCAGCGAGAGCATGACAAATTCTACTTTGCCGGGGTCCGTTTTGGCACCAAGGCTTTCAATGGAAGGTATTTCAGCACGGCAGGGCGGGCACCAGGTAGCCCATAAATTCACAAATACTTTTTTGCCCCTGAATTGGGCCAGGTCCACAATTTCGCCGCGGCCATTCCGCATACGGAAACTCGGGAGGGCCGAGGCCGTTGCCTGTGCAGGAGCGGGTGTGGTATTTGTCTGCATCGTATCCGGAACAACCGTCGGGGGAGCCGGGGTTGTTTCAACGATTTTATTGACGGAATCGGGACCCTGGGCTTTAATGGATGGGTTATCATTGCAGGCGCCCAGTAAAAAAAACAGGGTAGCGGAAAATAAAACAATTTTCATATTTTAATAATTTGAGGTGCAAAATCCGGTGATTCGATGGAAAGATCGGTGATTAATATCACCGCTGAATCAGGTGCTAAGATGCAAATTTGTTAAAACTATTTCAAATGCAGCAGTTTTGGAACGAACGGTACCAGGAAAACGAGCATGTATACGGCGAAGCGCCCAATGCGTTTTTCAAGTCCTTTATTGACCCCCTTCAGCCAGGAACACTGTTGTTGCCGGCAGAGGGAGAGGGGCGTAATGCGATCTACGCCGCTTCCAGGGGCTGGGTGGTGGAAGCATTTGATTATAGTGAGGTGGCCAGGGAAAAAGCGCTGAAGAGGGCTGCTTCTAAAGGGGTTAGTATCCGCTACGACCTGCAGGATATTGCTCTTTTTAAAGCATCCAAACAATATGATATGGTGGCCTTGCTGTATGTACACCTGCCCGAACCGCTCCGGCATAACTTTCATACAGCCATCTATAAATCTGTAAAACCGGGCGGATTCCTGTTGCTGGAAGCGTTTGCCAAAGAACAACAGGGATTTGATAGTGGTGGTCCGAAAGACCCCGCACTATTATATGATGCACCTTCCATTTGCAGTGATTTTCCCTTTCTGCATCAGCTTTCCTGCGAACAAAAAGAAGTCATCCTGGATGAGGGGCCGTTTCACCAGGGCAAAGCAGCTGTATTACGGCTGGCCGGTCAGCGTTTATAATCCGGTTAATGGCTCAGGTAAGAGCAGAACATCCATACCTGTTTTTCCTGCTGGCGGATATAATCACTCATCAGGGCGTTGGTACCTTCATCATTGGCATCGGCGGCTAACTGTAAGATTTCCCGTTCTTCTTCCAGCAGAATACTGATGCTGTCCATTACTGACTTTAAAGCATCCTTTCCATTTGACTGGTTGGTAACTTCCGTAATTTTTGCATGTTTCAGGTAATCCGTATAACTGTGGTCGGGTACATGGCCCAGGGTGAGTATCCGTTCAGCCACTTCATCGATCTTCAGTTGCAGATCCGTATAGAGTTCTTCAAACTTCAGGTGCAATTCAAAGAAATTATCGCCTTTGATATTCCAGTGAAAACCGCGGCTGTTGATATACAACACCTGCAGGTTGGATAGTAATACATTCAGTTTGTCTCCCAGTACTTTCGCTTTAGCGGCATCAAGGCCGATTTTGTTTTTTCTCATAATTCATCATTTTCAGTACAAAGTTAACCAATGGTCATTTGCGCGTATTTGATTAACCTCAGTTAAAAAATCCAAAAGCCCTGATTTTCATTTCAGACAACATAGTCTTTTCTGACCGGTTTTTTACAAAAGCATGACTTAACAAATTGTGACTTCAATCACTGAAACAGGGAAAATCAGGGTCATCCGTTGATAAATCAACTACAAGCCTGAGGCGAATCATCCGGAACTGTGACAGAACACGCAGAACCGGGGAGTTGGCAGGTGCAATTTTACATCGTAATTCAACACTCACAAAAAACGCTCAACATGAAACACCTTGTCATTCTCGGAGCAGGTACGGCCGGTACCATGATGGCCAATCACCTTAGCCATCATCTCAAAAGACCCGAATGGCGTATCAGTATTATCGATGAACGTACTGAACACCACTATCAGCCAGGCTACCTTTTTCTTCCCTTTGATATCTATGAGCCGGAAGATATTGTTAAATCCATCCAGGAGTTCATTCCTAAAACCGTTGATCTGATTCAGGCTTCTATTGACCGGATTGTGCCAGCCGAAAATAAAGTGATGATGACTGATGGAAGTGTGGTCGTTTACGATGTAATGATCGTGGCCACCGGTGCCAAAATTGCCCCGGAAGAAACCGAAGGTATGAAAGGAAGCGAATGGCATCAGTCCGTTTTTGATTTCTACACCTTTGAAGGCGCATTGAATCTCCGGAATAAGTTAAGAGACTGGAAAGGCGGTAAACTGGTGGTACATATCACCGAGATGCCGATTAAATGTCCGGTTGCCCCGTTGGAATTTGCCTTCCTGGCTGATTCTTTTTTCAAACACAAACATATGCGGGATAAAGTGGAGATCACGTATGTAACTCCGCTGAGTGGTGCCTTTACCAAACCCAAAGCCACTGCCACCCTGGAGCACCTGCTGGAAGAAAAGCATATCAATATAGAAAGCGATTTCGCGATCGAGCAGGTGGATAATGAAAACAAAAAGATTATTGATTACGGCGGACGTGAAATTCCTTTTGATATCCTGGTTACCGTACCCACCAATAAAGGAGATGCTGTGATGGAACGCTCCGGCATGGGTGATGACCTGAACTATGTGCCCACACATAAAGCAACCCTGCAGTCAAAAGCATATCAGAATGTGTTTGTACTGGGAGATGCCAGTAATATCCCCGCTTCCAAGGCCGGTTCTGTAGCCCACTTTGAAGCCGAGATTCTGACAGAAAACATTTTACGCTTTGTAAAAGGGGAGCCACTGAAAGAAGAGTTTGACGGACATGCCAACTGTTTCATTGAAACAGGTGGTGGTAAAGCCCTCCTGATCGACTTCAACTACACACATGAGCCGGTTGAAGGAACCTTCCCCTTCCCGGGACTTGGCCCGCTGCGGTTACTTAAAGAAAGCCGGATGAACCATATGGGTAAACTGGCCTTCCGCTGGGTTTACTGGCACATGTTGCTGAAAGGAACGCATATTCCGTTCGTCTCCGCCACCATGTCAGAGTCTGGTAAGCATTATGAAAAAACAGAAACTGTATAATACAATCATTCACACTTAAAAATTTATTTTATGGAAAAAGTAATAGCAGGTAAAACCATCCACGTAAACGAAGAAGGTTTTATGACCGATTTTAAAGAATGGGATAACACGATTGGTGAAGCCCTGGCTGCTGAAAATGAAATCAGCCTCAGCCCCCGTCATTGGGAAGTATTGGGTTATTTGCAAACAGAATTCAAGAATGAAGTGCCCCTGAGCATCCGGAAGATCGGAAAAAGCGGCGTGGTCGATATTAAGGAATTCTACCAGCTTTTCCCGAAAGCCCCGCTGAAAACCGCGACTAAAATTGCCGGCATACCCAAACCTGCCAGCTGTATTTAATTAACTCTTAAAACGAAAGTTATGAGCGAGAATAAAGGCGAAATCAAAAAGATGATGATCATCTTGTCCAAAGCCACCCTCGAGAATGTATATGCAGCATTTGTACTGGCCAATGGTGCCCGTATGGAAGGCATAGATTCTGAAATCTTCTTTACCTTCTTCGGACTGGAAGCCGTGCACAAAAAGAAAAATGCAAACCTCCATATCGCCACTGTGGGCAACCCGGCCATGCATATCCCCACCATGGTGGGTGGTTTACCGGGCATGGAAGCACTGGCCACCACTATGATGAAAAAAGAAATGGCGAAGATCGATATGCCGGAAATACCCGAGTTTCTCGAAATCCTTTCTGACAGTGGTGTCCGGATGTGGGCTTGTAAACTGGCCATGGATATGTTCCACTATAAAAAAGAAGACCTCTTTGAAGGTGTGGAAGAAGTGATCACCGTGGGTGACTTCTATAAAAAGAGTGAAGGAGAGGGCGTACACATGCTCTTCATCTGATACTGAAGTTTGTTGAGATATAAAGAGTGAGTGTTTTATTTACAGTTGAGGCTGTACCGAAGAGGGTATCCCTGTCCGTTCACGGATGGGAAACACTTCCGGTACGGCCTTTTTTTGTTAATGCGGCAGTCTGTCACGCAACATGCCATAACACCAGGTACCTGCAATGGCACTGAACAAGGTGATGATAGTAGCCGTGGCGCCTGTACCGATTTGTGCAAATAGCGGACCCGGACAGGCTCCGGTCAATGCCCAGCCAAAGCCGAATAACAAACCCCCGATGATATTCCCTTTATTAAGTTTACGGGTCACAAATTCAATGGGCTCCCCGTAGATGGTTTTAATATTGAATTTACGGATCAGCCAGACCGAGACGATACCCACCACAACAGCCGATCCGATCACGCCATACATATGGAAACTTTGCAGCCGGAACATTTCCTGTATCCTGAACCAGGAAATCACTTCGGCCTTGATCAGGATGATCCCAAAGAAAGTCCCGGCAATCAGGTATTTGAAATTGTACCACCAGGGGTGTTTCAGTTCGGATTCATTCAGGCAAACGGCATCAAGCGACCTTACTTCAAAGTCGGCATTCTGTGTCAGGAATTCATGATGCTTTTTTTCTTTATCCGTGTTCAACGACATGCGATTACAGTTTAAGGATGAAGGGGAGTACCAGGTTGGCGACGATAAAACCGCCCGCCATAAAACAAACAGTGGCCACCAGGGACGGGAATTGTAGGGTGGATAAACCCATGATGGAATGACCACTGGTACAACCACCTGCATATCGGGTGCCAAAGCCTACCAGGAATCCACCACCCAGCATCAGGATCAGTCCTTTTGCAGAAAACAACGTATTCCAGTTGAATAATTCAGCCGGAACAATATGTTGATAATCCCGGATCCCATATCCGGCCAGTTCTTCCACCAGCACAGGATTCACCTGCATGGGGTCGGGGCTGCTCAGCCACTGCCCGGCAATCATTCCTCCCAGTAATATACCAGCAACCATGAATAAATTCCAGGCTTCTTTTTTCCACTC
>CAUJFR010000188.1 GCA_963169885.1 Bacteroidota bacterium | reverse complement strand
GGGTTATGAGTACCTCGGACGTACCGACCTCGTGCATGTACTGGATAAACCCGAAGTGATGAATACCGGTGGGGATGATTGGGATGAAGTCCCTTCAAATCCCCTGGAGTATGTAAAAGAGCCTGAGCTTTCCAGTGTACGTGTAACACCTTCTTCCGGTTCAGTAGCCCCCCAGCCGGCGAAAGCCCAGCAACGGGCCGCACAACCGGTGAAGAGTGAAAGCAGCATGGATGCGATGAATGCGGTAGCCAAGAATATGCAGAGTGATGCACCGGCTTGTAATGTGTGCGGTAATATCATGATGCGTAGCGGCGCCTGCTACAAATGCCTGAACTGCGGCAACCAGGGAGGTTGTGGTTGATCTCCCCAACAAATTAGTCTAGGACGGAAAACCAAATAAAGATGGTACCCATTAAAGCAGAACCCGCTGAGAAGCGGGTTCTTTTTTTATAACCCGAAAGTAGTATTGTGCGTATTTGAAATTTTCAGTAACTAGTGACATGATTAGAGTGGTTTTTTTTACAAGTGTTGTTTTCTGTTTAATGGCGTTTATAGTGAAGCCATATGGCAGAACAGCTAATAACCGGCCTGTTATCATTTTTTATCAGCCACCGGTTCCGGCTGATTCGCTGCAGGATTTTTTACGAATCTGTTTTACAATGAAAAAGTGGGTAGTGCTGGATACTACGGAGCGAAAAGCATTACTAAGTGAACATTTTCAGAAATACTTAAAGGAGCAGACGGATTTCCTCAAAGAAAACAACAGATTGATGAATGAAGCGGAAAAGGAGGAATGGACAAAACGGTTTATGCAACATCCATACAATCACCTGAATGTGCGGGTATTCAGCCGTACAACGAAGACTAATGTGGTAACAGACAGTATTAAATGGCAGGTCAGGATTCCGCGTATGGACACCAGCCAGTATAAATTATTTATACCTGCCGAGGAAAGAAAAGAAATCTATGCCAGCCTGAAAGATTTTGCTGATACTGTTTTAGTCTCAGGGCTGCTCAGATAAAAATGCGGTTACCCGAATTTAATTTTTTCAGATAAATCATTAAAATACTCCGCTGACCAGATCTCAAGCACTTTCGCATCCGGTATAAAGCGAATAATGTCTTCCTTTACCGCTTTAAACGATATGGCTTTTATTTTATCGGTCAGCAGCTGGTTAAATTGTTTTTCAGTCATCGTTTTTTTTGTCCAGTCACCACTGTCAATGGCCCGTTGACGGAAATGATCCAGGTGCAAAGGAACTCCTTTCTGAATGTACCATTCCAGGTCAAACCAATCTCTTCCCTTTACACGTCCTTTCCATTTGCGAAACAGTAAGGCATGCATCTTACCGGCAAACAGATCAGGCAGGGTAAAACATTTGGTGTAAAAAGAGAATGGCTTTAAAGCGAGTTTTTCTTCTGTATCAAAACCCGGAGGGGGCATCGTGTCCACTTCCAGTTTAATTTTTATCTCCGGGGTCAGTTTGATCCGTTCATCCGGGAGTACTGCTTTTATGATAAGTTCCTTCCAGGTGGTATCGGGTTTCAGAAAAGCGGAATCAAAGGCTGTAATAGTTGTTTTACTTTTTTCCCGCACACTGACTTTTATGCCGAGGGCGGCAAATTCATTTTCCATTCCTTCCAGGTAAGGGGCGAGGGAAAAGTCGTTGTTTTTTTCCAGTAATGAAAAGTCCAGATCTTCTGAAAAGCGGGGCAGCCCATGAAAAATACGGAGGGCCGTGCCTCCGTAAAATGCGGCCACTTCAAAAAAGCCACTGCGTTGTAATCCGGCCAGGGCTATTTCCTGCATGATCTCCCGCAGGGCCTGCAAAGCGTCCTCCGTATGCGCGGGCTTATAGGTTTCCAGCCATTCCTTTATCATAAACTATTCAGTGTTTTGACCAACATCGCTAAACTTGTTTTTTTTGGAGCTATTTTGATCCAACGGCTGATAGCTCCGGCATCCAGTTGCCGCAGACTGCTTTTTTCTATCCGGAGATCTTCCGTCAGGAAGTCAATGGTCTGCTTAACGCTACGCAGCTGAAGCTGGGAAGTGTTGATGATACGATCACAGAGCGCTTTCTCCGGAGTAGCAACCAGGGCCACCTGATTAGTGGCCAGTTCGGCAGACTGAATGCCATAACTATAATAGGGCTGGGGCATTTTGGTGTAACTGAACCGGCCCGCATTTGTATCATAGGTCTTTGCCGCTCTGAGTGTCATTGAACTGATTTCAAAAACCCGTTCCGGAATCAATCCATGGAAGGACAGGGCTGAATCCAGGGAAACATAACTGGGTCCGTATAAATGATTGGCCAGCAGAAAGGATACCGGTGGCGGCAGTTTCAGTTTAGCGCCGGGAATATACAGACCCCTTTTTACCTGGATCAGCTGTTCCTGTTTTACCAGCTCAGTAATTTTATCATAAGGCCTTTTGTACTCCCTCAGGATATCCAGTAGCAATTGCTGGGTCAGCGGCTGACCGGCATATGGGGCGATGGCTTCCTGGAAGTACATAATATTGGCTTTAATTCGGAATATTTCCGATTTAGTACCAAAAATAAAACAATTATATGACAAAATATATCATTTTATTCGGAAAATTTCCGAATAAGTATGTAAAAAAATGTAAAATTATTGATATCTAACCCTTTTACAGGAGTGGATCAGGAAGTGAGCATAGGCCGGATGGCCATCAGATAAACACCCGGTTGTCTGTGCTGTAGCTCTCCCTGAATTCTTTTGGGGTGCAGTTCTTCTTCTTCTTAAAGAGGCGGTTAAAGTTGGAGATATTATTAAAGCCGCAGTCGTAAGCGATCTCTGAAACCGATTCAGTGGTATCAATCAGTAAGCGGGAGGCATGGCCTAAACGTAATTCCAGTAAACTGTCAATAAACGTAATTCCTGTTTTGGCTTTAAAGAAACGACTGAAGGAGACATCCGTCATATTCACCAGTTTGGAGACTTCAGTCAGTGTAATGTTCTTGTGAAAATTTTCATTCATGTATTCAAAGGCTCTTTCTATCCGGCGGCTGTTATAAGAGAGTTCCGCATTGCTGAAAGTCGCATCAGATAACGTGTGCATATTTCGGGATACAGAGAGATCATGCAGAATCGATACCAGTTCCAGAACGGAGTCAAAGCCCTGTTTTTGTCCGAGAGCCAGCAGCCGTGATTTCAGTTGTTCTGCTGTGGTACGGGAGAACAGAATGCCCTTGGCCGAACGCTCGAGCAGGTTGCGGATAAAACTCATCTGGTTGCGGCGGAGAAATTTTTCATCAAAGAGATCTTTGTGAAACTGAATCGTGACTTCAGTGATCTTCCGTCCTTTGCATTTATGGGTCTGCCATACATGCGGCAGATTTGATCCCACCAGCACCAACTCCAGGTCATCTATTTCAGCAATATGATCGCCCACCACCCGCCGGGCTCCTTTGGCATTGTGTATAAAGTTCAGTTCCAGTTCTTCATGGTAATGCAAGGGAAAATCAAAGTCCGTCTTTACCCGGGTGAAGATGGTAAAACAATCACTGGGAGTCAGCGGGGTAATTTCCCGGAGAATATTCTTATGCATGGCAGGCCTTTGAGATAAAGTTACTAGCTAATAGATAAAAAAGTATCATATTGACATCTGTTTATTTTTTATTATCTTTTATTTTCTTCCTGCTAAAAAGGAAAAATCCGGAATATTGGGCTTAAATCAGGGTTAATAAATACAATAATCAGATAAAATAGTATTATTCTGGCATAAGTATATATGCCTACTTTTGAGTCTAAATTTTCTTGCTGTATGAGAAAGACACGATTCCCCCGTGCAATCACAATGATCATTGTGCTTGTACTTTATTCCCTTACCGTATTTTCACAAAACAGAGTTATTTCAGGTGTGGTCTCCGATCAGAGCGGGGTTCCCCTGGTGAATGCCACTGTCTCCGTGAAAGGAAGTAAGACCACGGTGATCACCGACAATTACGGTGCGTTTAAAATTACCGTTCCCCCGAATGCCACCGCCCTGGTGGTTTCTTATGTGGGAGCAAAACCCAAAGAAGTTTCATTGGAAGGCAAGACCAATATCCTGGTCAGCCTGGATGTAACCGACACCAAACTGAGTGAAGTGGTGGTGATTGGTTATGGTACTGCAAAACGTTCCGATGTATCTTCAGCGATTTCTTCAGTAAAAACAAAGGACCTGAAGGATCTTCCGGTAGCGGGTATCGACCAGGCCCTGCAAGGAAAGGTTGCGGGTGTAACCGTAGTAAACAATAGTGGACAGCCTGGTGGTGGTGTATCACTCCGTATCCGCGGGGTAACGACTATCAATGCCAACGATCCCCTGATTGTAGTGGATGGAGTGATCTTTGCCAGTAATACAAAATTCAGTGCGGGTTATGCCGGACTGGGCGGGTCTGACGGACAAACCGGAAACAGTTTCCTTGCTACTATCAACCCGAATGATATTGAGTCCATCGATATCCTGAAAGATGCCTCTGCCCAGGCGATCTATGGATCGCAGGCCGCGAATGGCGTGATCCTGATTACTACCAAAAAAGGTAAATCCGGTGAAGGCAAGATCAATTATGAAATGTATGCGGGTAACCAGATCGTTCAGAAAAAACTGGACCTGATGAACCTGCGTGAATTTGCACAATACCAGAATGAAGTTTCTCCTTTGCTTGGCTTCACACCCAGCGCGGAGTTCGCCGACCCAAGTATTCTTGGTCGTGGTACCGACTGGCAGGATGCCATGTTCCGTACCGGTACCGTACAAAATCACCAGCTGAGTTTCTCTGGTGGTAAAGACAAAACAAACTATTATCTCTCTGCCAACTACTTTACCCAGAAGGGGATCCTGATTGGCTCAGATTTCAAACGTTATTCCACCCGCTTCAGCCTGGATCATCAGTTGAAAAACTGGATCAAAGTAGGGGTAAGCGCCAACGCTTCCCGCAGTATCCAGAATGTAACGCTGGCTGATGCCGCAGAAGGAACCATTTGGTGGGGTACCCTGCAAAGCCCGCTGATCCCGGTGAAAAACCTGGATGGAACCTGGGGTGGTGGCGGACAAACAATCGGAGGCTTCCAATACGCACAGGACAATCCGATTGCCCGCAGTTTCTACCGTGGTAATAAATCAACCAGTTCACAGGTATTCGGTCAGCTCTATGCGGAAATTGAATTCATGAAAGGGCTATCACTGCGGAATGAATTCGCTTACTCACTGAGTCTCTATAATAATATGGCCTTTCAGCGTACTGGTAATTTTGGTAATACCAGCTTACGCAGTCAGTTATTTGAATACCGGGGTAACGGATATTATTATGCCGCCCGGAATTACCTGAATTACTATAAGAATATCGGTAAACACGCCATCAGTGCCACTGCCGGTCATGAAGCGCAGTATAATTACTGGGAAAGCCTGAATGGTAAGAAGGTGGATCTCCAGAACAATATTCTTGACCTCAATGCCGGCAGCAGTGATCGTGATACCTGGGAATTGGGTGGTGGAAAGAATGATGGTACAATTGAATCTTATTTTGCCCGCGGTACTTACACCTACGATAACCGCTATGCCCTGAACCTGAGTATACGCAGAGATGGTTCTTCCAGGTTTTTTGGAAAAAACAAATGGGGTAATTTCCCAGGTGCTTCTTTTGCCTGGACAGTGACCAATGAGAAGTTTGCGGAAAATATGAAGAAGACGATCAATTCACTCAAAGTAAGAATCGGGTACGGTGAAGTAGGTAATACGAATATGCCTAATGGTGCCCCGAATCCTCCCTATACTTCAGTGGTTTCCTTCTGGCCTGGCCCCGTTGGTTTTGGAAGTTCCAACTACCTCTATGGGGTGGCCAATCCTGACCTGACCTGGGAATCTGTGATCACCAAGAATGCCGGGGTGGATATCTCCTTCCTCAATGGGCGTATTGAAACCGCTATTGATGTGTATAAAAAAGTAACCAGCCAGATGCTGCTTATCGGCACCGGTCCCCGCCTGATCGGAGTAGGTGATCAGTGGGATGACCTGAAAGGACCCGTCATCAATACAGGACGGATGTCCAACACTGGTATTGATTTCAGCCTGACCTCCACTAATATCCGGAACAAGGATTTAACCTGGAAAACAAATATTATTTTCTCCCAGTTTAAAAATAAACTGGAAAAAGTAGCCGGAGATCTTGCCGCATTGTATGGACGTATTTATTATGACAACTATCTGATCTCCCGTACCATTCCTGGTTTTGCAGTCGGTTCTTTCTTCGGTCTTAAAACCGATGGACTCTACCGGACACAGGACGACCTGAATAACAGTTTGCCCCAGTTTGGATATTCTGTTGATCAGACCCATACCTGGCTGGGCGATGTACGTTATAAAGATGTAAGTGGTGCGGATGGTAAACCGGATGGTGTGATCGATGAAAAGGATATTACTTTTATCGGCAGCCCGTTACCGAAGTTTACTTACGGGTTTACCAACACGGTTAATTATAAGAATTTTGATTTCTCTGTATTTATCCAGGGAAGCCATGGCGCGAAAATTTTCAACTTCCTTCGCTGGCAGCTGGAAAAAATGGACAACCCTTATTATAACCAGCTTCGTTCGGTCATGGATCGTTATACGGATGTCAATACAGATGGTAAGCTGCCCCGCTTTACCAATACAAACGTAAATAACGTGTATATGTCCGACCGCTATGTGGAGGATGGTTCTTACCTGCGTATTCAGAATATTGCTATCGGTTACCGTATACCGGCGAAGTATCTGTCCAAAGCAAAGATCAGCACCGCCCGTGTGTATATTACCGTACAGAACCTGCATACGTTTACCAATTATAGCGGATATGATCCGGAAGTGGGTGTGTTTAACAACAATATCCGCCTGACCAATGTGGATGCCGGTCACTATCCGAATCCACGTTCTTTCACTGCGGGTATCAACCTTGAATTATAATAAGCAAACTGTTTAAACATTATTAATATGAAAAATATACTGCGATATACAGCTATTGTTCTGCTGCCGGTGGTTGCGCTGTTCTCCTGTAAAAAGGAATTCCTGGACAAGCCGGCCCTGGACAGCACCACACTGGACAACTATTATAATACCGCGGAAGAAGCCCGCGGTCTGACCAGCACCCTTTACGGATTGCCCTGGGCCGGTTATGAAAACCGTGCTATGGATGCCATCGGGGATGTGATGGCCGGTAATGAATATACCGGTGGTGGCGA
>CAUJFR010000187.1 GCA_963169885.1 Bacteroidota bacterium | reverse complement strand
ACCATTGAAGGCGTGACTTATCTCGGCGGCACCGAACACCGGATGCTGCCCGATATGATCGAAGTCGGTTCCTTTATCGGTCTGGCGGCCATGACACAAAGTGATATCACCATCCGACATGCCGGGGTGGAACCCCTCGGGATTATCCCTGAAAAATTCAGGCACCGGGGGATGCAACTCAATATCAAGGGCGATGATATCCATATTCCTTCGCAGGAGAAATACGAGATACAAACCTTTCTCGATGGTTCGGTGATGACGATCTATGATCATCCCTGGCCGGGCTTTACCCCCGACCTGCTGAGCATTGTGCTGGTTACGGCTATACAAGCCAGTGGTTCTGTACTTATACATCAGAAAATGTTTGAGAGCCGGTTGTTCTTTGTCGATAAACTGATCGATATGGGCGCCCGCATCGTGCTCTGTGATCCGCACCGCGCCGTAGTGATCGGCTTGGAACGCGAGCAATCACTCCGCGGCATCACGATGAGTTCGCCGGATATCCGGGCTGGTGTGGCGCTGCTGATTGCAGCCCTGAGTGCGGAAGGTAAAAGTGTGATTCAGAATATTGAGCAGATTGACCGGGGGTACCAGGATATTGATGGGAGGCTGCGGGCGCTGGGAGCGGACATCACAAGGAGCTAGAAGCGAGAAGCTAGAAGCGAGAAGGGGCCTCCTAAGAACGTTTTATTGAATATGCCTGTTATACGGGATTATCTGGCATCCAGTTTCTTACGGTCTGGTTGAAACAGTTTGCTTAGTGTTTTCTCATCTTTCTTTTTATCCTAATAAAAAAGTACCCTCTCTGCCGGCAGGCAGGGAGAGGGCGAACGAAATGCTACAGGCGAACGAAATGTTTATTGGGTGAGGTATGATGATGCAGTAATACAATTATATTCAACAAAAGTCTCTCAGCAGGCCCCTTCTCGCTTCTAGCTTCTAGCCTCTAGCTTTCTCAAACAAATCATAAACACATCATTCTCCCTTAAAACAAGTTCCTTCCGGAATTTTCCATTGGCCCCAACACTGATCTTTTGCTTCATTACAGGGTCGCCGTTGTTTTTCTTTTTGATTTCTTTCACTTGTGCAGCGGTAAGCTGAGCCGGACGGTTGAGAGCGAGGTAACTGCTATACGCATCATTTACTTTATAGCCGGCCTGGTAAATTTCCAGCTGGTAATTTCCAGGCGGGACACCATTCAGTTCAATAGCTAATGGACCCTTGGGTTTGGCGGGCAGGTCGCGGATATAGTAAGATTGGTTATTGACACTATCGCCGGGGTGTGTATTGGTAAAATCCCAGCAGAGCAGTTGCAGGTCACCCTTTTTATTCTTTGTGGCGAAGGATGATGCATCGGTATTGGCCAGGGCTGTTTCGCCAAGTTGGTTCAGCCAGGCATAGGCGAAGTAGGCCGGTTTCTTTATTCCCTGTGTATTCAGCAAGCCGAATCCGCCATGGAAGGGCGTGAAGCGCGGGCCGGCTTCTTCGAAGATATCGGTGAATACCCAGTAGGACATGGAAGTGGGTGCATCACCACTTTGTTTTATTTTCTCCAGGATATACGCCGCTTCATGGTAGCTGTCGTGGATCGGGTCGGACGGGGTGTAGGAGGAACTCCATTCGGTATAATGCAGTTCGAGTCCGGGCATGGAAGAAGCGGCTATTTGTTTCCGTGAGTTCAGGATATCCCCGCTCACGCTCATCGGGTTCTTATCGAGGATGGTGCCGGTGTTGCCGTATTCGTCCAGGAAGCCTTGTTTTACTCCGTAGGTATGGGTGGAGATAAAATCCAGCGGGATCTTTTTCTCCGCGCAGTACTGAATGGTTTCGGGCACCCAGGCCGCACCGGCGGTAGCGGGTCCGCCCACCCGGTAGTCTTTGTTCACGGATTTAATAGCGGCCACGCTGTATTCGTAGAGGGTGAAGTAGTCCTGTTGGGTACCAGTCCAGAACCAGGGAGTAAGGTTGGGTTCATTCCACACTTCAAAATACCAGGTCTTTACTTCGGCGGCTCCATATCTTTCAGTGAAGTGCAGGGTCAGTTGCCGGATCAGTTCGCCCCATTTTTTATACTCCTTTGGCGGGGTTACATTTCCTTTCCACCAGAAGATCGTTTTATCGCCACTGGCCAGGGCCGAGGGCATGAAGCCCAGTTCCACAAAAGGTTTCATCCCGATTCGAAGAATATAATCATACAGCACATCGATATACTGGAAATTATATTCCGGGTTGCCGTTGCGGTCTTCGCGGTACACCGCCATATCGTCGGTCAGCAGGCCGTGCATGCGGATATAGTTGAACCCGCATTCCTTTTTCACCATCGCCAGTTGTTCCTGCCAGTCGGCCCGCAATCCCTCATTGGCGCGTCCGGCGCCGATGCAGGTTTTGAATTGAGTATTAAGCTTGCCATGCGCTTTTTGATAGTTGATAGTGATGGTGCGGGTGGGTTGGGCGGAAAGCTGAAAGGATATGATGATTAGTAATAAAAGGTTGCTTAGGTGATATTTCATGCTTCTGCTATTTATCGTGAAATTACAAGATAATGTGAAAAAGAACCCCTCCTACGCTAAAGCTTCGGAGGACAATGCAAGAAACCAAGAAGCCAAGACACCAAGACGCCAAAGAAATTTCAAGAAACAAGAACCAAAAAAGCACCAATAATCAACCGGTTTCCTTAGGAGGTTTTGGATATTGCTGTTTGGAGCTTTTTTGAAATTTGTATCTTGTTGCTTCTTTGGATCTTGGCATCTTGGCTTCTTGGTTCTTATAAACTAAACAACATGTCTATTGATATTTTCACCACCTCTCCTGTTTTAGAAAACGACCGCGTTCTCTTACGTCCTATTAATACGGATGATTATGATCATTTACTGCCTTTTTCATTGGATGAACCTGATATCTGGAAGTACGGTTTGGTGTCGGCGGCGGGAGAAGAAAATCTGCGGATTTATTTGGCGGCGGCGGTAAAGAACCGGGCCGAGCGGAAGGAGTTTGCTTTTATCGTGTATGATAAAATGGCGGGCCGGTATGCCGGAAGTACCCGCTTTTATGATATTCAGCAGGCCTGGCTGACCACACAGCTCGGTTATACCTGGTACGGCTCGGCCTTTCAGCGGACGGGACTGAACCGCCATTGCAAGTTTCTCTTGCTCTCGTATGTGTTTGAAACCTGGGGACTGGAGCGTTGTGAGTTCCGGGCTGATGCCAATAATGCCCCTAGTGTGGCGGCCATGAAGGCCATTGGTTGTGTGGAAGAGGGCATTTTGCGCAATCATATGCCTACTGTGCAGGGGGGCAGGCGGGACAGTATCATCCTCAGCATCCTGAAAACGGAATGGGAAGCCGGAGGGCGGGAAAGGCTGCTGGATAAAATACGTTAGTGTATTATTTTTCCCCTTTGTTGCCATCATACAGACACCTGTAAAACCAATAAATTTTTAACAGAATTACCTCTCTTGTCAGAACCGGATTCAGGAAAATAATTTATATTTAATCAGCCAACCTGGTCCTTAAGATTCAATCATTTCCTTTCAAAAGGGCTGGTGTGCGATGCAGGTAGACCGGCTGTCCATTTTTCCACCGATTTATCTGAATATCAGGGCACTTATAATACCGGCCGGCCGTTGCTGCTGTGACTGAGGTGCACGAAGTGCGTTCCGAAAAAAAACATTTTTTCCGGTTAAAAACACCGTTTTGTTTCAGGAAGTATGGATAAGTTTCCGATAAACTTTATCCATGCAAAAAGTCCTACTGAAGCCGCTCTATCACCGGGAGCAGGAATGGATCGGTATTTATTATTCGCCGTCTAATATTATCAATGGTTTATTGAAATTGAAAGCCGGGGCGCGTTGGACGCAGACCCATAAGTGCTGGTATGTGCCGCTGAATAAGGCGGCTTACAATAAAGTGTGGTTTGCCCTGGAAGGAAAAGCGGAGCTGGAAATACAGGAATTGCTGCAGTACCTGGAAGCGAAAAAGAAAACTGATGGCGCTTTTCCACAGGAGCCCGACCTCCTGCCGTTGAAAGAACCGGAAATAATATCTCCTGAGGAATTTAAACAACCGGTACCAGCGGGTCTGGTACAGGAAGTGAATAATGGGGTACTCCCCTATCTGAAACAGGAACTGCTATTGAGAGGGTACAGTCCTTCCACGATCAGGACCTATATGAACGAAATGCGGGTGTTCCTGATCGCGATCGGCAATCATCCGGCAGGGGAGTATACGCCGCAGCAATTGCGGGATTATCTGCAATACTGTTATGAAACACTGAAGCTGAGTGAGCATACCCTGCACAGCCGGATCAATGCGTTGAAGTTTTATTTTGAGCAGGTGCTGAAGCGGGAGAAATTCTTCTGGAATATTCCGCGGCCGCAGAAGCCCTTGCAGTTGCCGAAGTTGTTAAATGAAACAGAGCTCACGCGGTTGTTCAATTCGTTGAGCAACAAGAAGCATAAGGCCATGTTGTTTACGGCCTACAGTTCGGGTTTGCGGGTCAGTGAAGTGGCGAGGTTGATGCTGGCGGATATCGATGCAGAGCGGATGCAGATCCATGTAAGGCATGCGAAGGGAAAGAAAGACCGGTATGTGAATCTGAGTCCGGTCTTGCTGGATATATTAAGACAGTATATTAAGCAGGAAAAACCGCCCCCAAAAGAATACCTGTTTGAATCGGGCCAGACCGGCCAGGCCTATCCCACCCGTACGATCCAGCAGATATTCAGCAATGCAAAGAACAAGGCCGGGATACTGAAAGAGGTGGGGATTCATAGTTTGCGGCATAGTTTTGCCACGCATTTGCTGGACAAGGGCACGGATATCCGTTATATTAAAGACCTGCTCGGTCATTTCGATATCCGCACTACGGAACGATACCTGCATGTAAGCAAAAAACAGTTAGTGAATGTGATCAGTCCTTTTGATGATTTGTGGAAGAGGAATGAGGTGGACTGGTAGTTATTGAGAATCAGCCTGGTACTGATTCACTCATTAAATTTCCCATTTTGGGAACTTTTCATTAACTTTGTAAACTGACATACAGTGCGGGTCATTGCTAAAAAAACGTTGCGGGATTTCTGGACCCTTAATCCGGATTGTGAGCAACAACTGAAAGCCTGGTACCAGGAAGCAGAAGAATCAAACTGGAAAGGACCGAATGATATCAAGCAGGATTATCCCGCGGCGTCTATCATCGGAGACAACAGAATTGTATTTAATATAAAAGGAAATCGCTACCGGTTAATTGTCCGGATCAATTACAGCTATGGAATGGTTTGGATCCGATTCATAGGTACGCATAGACAATATGATAAAATCGACGCTACGAAAATTTAACATAGAATGACCATTAAACCGATCAAATCAAAAAAAGACTATCAGGCCGCACTGGCGCGGCTTGAGCAGATTTTTGATGCAAAGTCAGGATCAAAAGATGGGGACGAACTGGAAATATTAGGTATTCTGATTGAAAAGTATGAACAAACCCACTACCCAATCGACTACCCGGATCCCATTGAAGCTATCAAATTCCGTATGGAGCAGCTCGGGTACACCCAGAATGACCTGGCCCGGGTGGTGGGTCTTAAAAGCAGGGCGAGTGAGATTCTCAACCGGAAACGAAAATTATCCCTGGAGATGATTCGTCAGATTCATCAGTCGCTGGGTATACCTACCGATGTGTTGATACAGGCCTATTGATCAAAATTGCGTACCTTAACTCTGTTCAATCAAAAATCGGATTGTCCTAACGACAATACAAAAAGTATAATCATAAAACGAGGACTATCAAGTCCTATAATTTTTTAACCCCAGCGTATAATAGCATATATATACGTGTTAACTGCTATAATTTAGAAAATACTTTTGTTTGAAGGTCGCTTCTGGATTGTGCAGCTTTAAAATCGCGGTTCTATATATAATGAAAGTCAGAAAGGTCGTCTGTTGGCCGGGAAGGCCGAAAGAGTCAGTCTGAAAATTGACAGCAGTTAACAGCGGGTTTTGTGCAATG
>CAUJFR010000186.1 GCA_963169885.1 Bacteroidota bacterium | reverse complement strand
AGCAACTGTCCGGAAAGGGTCAGCGGGGTAAATCCTGGGTAGCGGAAAAAGATACCAGTATAGCACTCAGTGTATTGATAAATCCCGATTTTCTGGGTGTTGGCCAGCAATTTCAGCTCAGTGCCGCCGTAGCGGTGGCTGCCGAAGGTTTTTTCAGAAATTATGCCGGGGATGACACAAAAGTTAAATGGCCAAACGACCTGTATTGGCAGGACAGAAAGGCAGGGGGAATCCTCATTGAAAACGTCATATCGGGCTCAGGCACATGGGAATGGGCGATTGTGGGGATCGGGATCAATATCAATCAGGTCCGCTTTCCGGCCGAACTGCCCAACCCGGTTTCCCTGAAACAGATCACGGGAAAGGACTTTGATCCCTGTCAACTGGCCCGTGAACTTTGCGGCCACCTGAATTCTGCCTATCATCAACTCGAAACGGAGGGATACCCCGGCATCTATGAAACCTACTGTTCCCGCCTCTACAAAAGCGGCCAACTGGTAAAATTGAAAAAAGAAACCAGGGTTTTTGAGGCCCTGGTGAAAAATGTGACTCCTGAAGGCCGGCTGCTGGTTCAGCATGCCACGGAAGAGGAGTATAATTTTGGGGAGATTGAGTGGGTGATCTGAGAGGAAGTCAAAATTAAAAAGTAAAAAGCCTCTGTCAGAAGTATCACAAAGAACCGAATCATCTTTGTGCTCCATTATTTGCCCACACTTATAACTTATCCCTCGCTTCGCTTCGGGATGACAAGGCCTCTTAGAACACTTACTTTCTTATTACTTATTCGTTCTCATTCGCCTCGTTGACTACAGCCCTTGTCATGGTGAGCTTGCCGAACCATGGCGTGAAAAAAGTACGTTGCTCTTCATCACCCTTCGGCAAGCTCAGGGTGACAACGGACAGCCCATTCCCCATTTCCCACTTCCCATTCACCATTCACCACTCACCACTCACCTCCATAATGTAAACGTTCTGGATATCGTAAACCCCCACCTGAACTGTCCCTTGTCCCAGGAAGTAATGGTACGGGGAATAAATCGGTTCTCCAGAATCTCCGTGGCATTGGTGAAATTGAGGCGGAAAATATGACCGGAAGTAAGCACTTCAAATCCGATACCCAGCGGGTTGAAGAATTTGAGGTTATTATTTACTGAAAAAGAATCCTTGCTGGCCTGGTTGCGGAACACTTTAAAATAATCCACCACCAGGTTGAGGCGGTTGGCCACTAAGGGAAGTTTGACGGCACCACCGAGGGCAAACAAATTTTTCTGATCATTGGAGATGGCATGACCGCGGGTGAGATAAGTAGGGTTCAGTTGCAGACTTACATTTCCGAATCGTTTGGCCAGTATCAGTTGCAATACATTGCTGGTCCGGTCACCCAGGTTTTCAAAACTATTATCCTGATCGGGGAAGTTGTTTTTCTTAACAGCAGAAATCGCGTTGTTGAAATAAACCGCAATAGACATCGGGCGGGACGGATCATTTTCCATTTGCTGCATCAGTTGTTGTTTGATGCCTATTTCATAGATCTGCTGCACCAGGCTGGCGCCTTTATCACGGGCAATGACGAGGTCCGTGTGTTTGCCCACCCCAATATGAAACCCGATGCGGATATCAGCTGCATTATCCAGTCCGAAAAAACGTTTGATGCCGCCATTGCTGCCGGCGAGGTCGCCGAAATTATGGGATACATTAAAATCCATCTTTCCTTTACCGGTTACTTCCGGGGTACGGGCGTTGATGGTTTTCCCGGAGTTAAATACCCTGACCGGTTTTCCTTCTTTCTTTTTTGTTGAATTGTCCTGCGCAGTGGCAGAAATGAGCATAAAAATTCCTGTAGCTAAGGCGAAATACTTCTTCATGATGATGTTTTTGTACAGAAAAACCAATCGGGAAGAAGGGTTTGGGGGTTGCTTTTTCTGGTGAAACGACTCAGTCTTTTTTTGTTGTTGGAGAATTAGTTCAACCCCATTCGGGGTTGGGGGGACACCTAACAATTCGTACCCCCGGTTTCACCGGGGGCTATTAAAAATTCAACCCCGTTGGGGTTGGGAGAAAAACCCAATACCCCTGGCGTTTCTATTTTGCTTTGGTCACGCATTAATAGTTAAACCCAGAAATATAATCCTTTTCAGACAGGTCTAATAATTACCCGTTTTGAATTGCATTAATACCTAAATGCAGATAATACATCCTTATTCTGCTGATCAATAGCCCGAAGGGCTTAAACTTTTCATAGCCCCCGGTGAAACCGGGGGTAACGGGATAGAACTACCATCCAACCCCGACTTGTCCGCCGTAGCATAGCGAAGGTGGAATGGGGTTGAACTAACTAACAAGGATTAGGGCATCAACACTTCGATACAATCAAACTCCCTCTCCGCCTGCATAACCAATGCTCTTTAATAACAAACACATCAACCTCCCGATAATCAATAGTCCGAAGGGCTTATATATAAACACCCCGGTGAAACATGCATAAATAAACAAAGTATGAAAAACATCCTTCCTCAACTGGTCAATAGCCCGAAGGGCTTAAACTTTTCATAGCCCCCGGTGAAACCGGGGGTAACGGGATAGAACGACCATCCAACCCCGAATGGGGTTGAACTATAACATCAAGGATTAGAAAATAAAATTTGTATCAGGAAATCGCCTCCAGTATTTCTTCCGCATGCTGCTTACTTTTCGGCTTCGTGAAAATTTTAACGATCACTCCCTTTTCATCAATCACAAAAGTCGTGCGCAGCACCCCCATGTATTTATGTCCGAATAATTGCTTCTGATCCCAAACCCCGTATTTCTCCAGGATCACATGATCCGTATCGGCGATCAGGGGAAAGGGTAATTTATTGCGTTCTTCAAATCGCTTATGTTTTGCACTATCATCCGGACTCACACCTACTACCTCAATTCCTTTTTTCTTCAACAATCCGAAATTATCGCGGAGATTACAAGCCTGCACCGTACAGGTGGGCGTCATATCCTGCGGATAGAAATAGAGGACCAGTTTCTTCCCTTTAAAATCTTTCAGCGCAATTTTCTTTCCGTTTGCATCCTTGCCGGTAAAAGCCGGGGCTTTGTCGCCTTCTTTGAGTGTGATCATTCTTTATTTTTTCTTCGGTACTGTCTTTTTCTTTACAGCTGGTTTTTTGGCCGGAACTGTTTTCTTTTTACCACTCCCCTTCTTCACCGCTTTCTTCTTCACCGGTGGCGTATAAGGTCCCCGTTTAAACCACCAGGATTTTGTCGTACGGTTCCCCACCAGGTCCTCCACACTTACTTTCAGTTCATGCACCCCGTACGGACAACGCTCATCAAAGATGTAGATCCAGTTACGGCTCTTATCATTGGTAAAACGCAGCCACTGACCATTTAGTTCAGCGCGGAAGTTGCGCAGCACCCCGAAATTATCTGAAGGAGAAAAAACAATCCGTGTAGCTGCACTCAGGTTAATTGTATCACCTTTTCCCAATTCATCCAGTTCCGGAGGTATCGTATCAAAAAAAGCCTGAAAATATCCGAAATCATCAAACTCCGCTTTCAGCCAGTCATTGTCCCAGGTGGCTTTCTTCACCGTACGGCCACTCCGATAAGTGCGTTGAATTATTAATTTTCCCTCCGTACCTGCAGGAGCGGTCCGATAGGGTTTTATTCGTATGGAAAATGGCGCATGCACCGGTACATCCGCATCGTTGACCTGGTGTACAGGCGATAATGCATTAGCCGGAATAACATTCGTACCACGGGAATAATAAGCTTTTACGGTATCGTACAACCCTCGCTCCGACATACTCAGTTGAAAATCGGGTTTACTCAATTGTGTTTGACCACGAGGTACAAAGTACAATGCATCCGGTTGCCGGTATATTGGCCGGGCCAGACTGTCATTATATTTCAATTGAAAATGCAGCGAAGATTGATTGCCATAAGCATCACTAACGACAACCCGCACGGCATGCAGGCTGGTATCCGCCAGCTGAAGCACTCCATCCCCGTTAATTTTTTTATATACCGATCCGGCATCACCCGGCATGGCTGATAAATGCTGCAGCCATCCACCACCATTGGCCCGGAGCTTGTAGTCCACATGGGCATTCATATAAGCCGTTTCATCATAATCCACACTGTCCAGTATAAAAGACACCTGTGGTTGTTCATCCAGATATAAGGTAGCCGAATAGATTCCATTGGGATTGGTGGAGCCGGACAGCCGGTCATAAGCCTGCAGGGCAAAACTGATCCTGGATAATCCCGTTTCTATAACAGGTAGTTTCGGAATAATATAACCGCTGTCAGTATTTTTTAAGGGATAGAACCGGGGTGACTGATCGTAGACTGAACGGCTGCGATCATAAACCGCCAGTTTTATCAATGCAGGAGGTACATTATCCGCAATCGGAAATCCGAACAGGAGCGGGTTCAGCCGCTTACTGCTTTTGGTATCGATGATTTCAAAATGCACATGCGGTCCCTGCGATCCGCCGGTATTTCCACTGTAAGCAATAAAGGTTCCTTTACTGACCGGGAATTTCTCTTTGGGAATATCGAGCTCTACGGCCCATGATTCCTGCTCATATTGCTGCGAAGTGACCCAGGCTTCCAGTTCAGGATAAAAATTATTGAGATGCCCGTATAAAGTCGAGAGACCATTTGGATGATTGATGATAATAAAGCGACCGAAGCTCTGGGGACGGATACCGATTTTGGCAATATAACCCTGTGCAGCCGCATACACAGGCAGGTTCTCTTTCGCCTGCGTACGGATATCCAGTCCCATATGCCAGTGATTGGAGCGCAACTCCCCAAAATTGGCGGAGAGATCCAACGGTATACCAACAGGATTCCGGAAATACCCTTTTGGATAGACGGGCCCGGATTGTGCGGAAACTACAAATTGAATGACCAGGAAAAAAAACAGGATAAACACTTTAACCATCAGGCTGATTACTTTTTTATTAAATTTAAAAACAAATCTACTCCCAAAATCACGAGGAATCATATAAAATAAACCATATCTCACATGAAATTGATAATCGTATTCGTCTTCACTGCAATATATTTTACCCCGGTGCTTGCCTGCTACAATGAATCACATGTAAACAAAAGCGGCAAACAAACAAAGCGGGTAGAACCTATGGCGCTTTTTTATAATGAGCCGGATAAAGCGGAAGCCAAATCCTTCCTGGCAAAATATAACCTGACTGCATTGAAAACCTACGATAAGGAGATTCAGTCAGACATTGCCGTAAACCTCGGTTATCTCGGCCGCTACCAGGAAGCACTTGATATTTTAAAAAAACTGCAGGCCGCCCATCCTGAAGATTACACGATCGCCGCCAACCTCGGCACCACCTATGAATTGCTGGGAAAAAATGAACTGGCCTTACAATTTATTAAAAAGGGATTGCAACTCAACCCCGAATCCCACGAAGGCTCTGAATGGGTGCATGTGAAAATCCTGGAAGCCAAAATTAAAATGGCCGGAGCTCCGGACTGGATTTATAACAATCGTGTACTGGGAACCGGGGTAAAGTTTGATTCGAAAGAAGCGGAAACACTCAATGATATGGCCTGGGATGTGGAATACCAGTTGCAGGAGCGGGTTCCCTTTACGCCTTTTCCGGATGCACTGCTGGCTAATGTATTTGATGAACTCGGGGATCTTTATGCCACCCAGCAATCGGTTGAACTGGCCTATATCGCCTATGATTTTGCCTTACGGAATGATTCGTCCGATCATTTTGGCGTAAAAGCAAAAATGGAAGCATTGAAACCTGTTCTGAAAGAGAACAAGATTCCGGTCCCTTCCTGGAAGGAACATTATTATAACCGGAAGCTCGACAAAATACAGGCAGAGATCAAGGATGAAGCGAACGAGCAGGTAAGGAACCCGGAAAAAGTAAAAGATACAACGGAAGGTAAAACGGAAATTACCGATCGCTATCCGGGACGAAACAAGGAACTGGAAGCCCGGAACCGTCGAAACAACCTGATCCTGGCCGGCTCCATTATACTGGCCGGATTTGCCGCCATTTTTATTTATACCCGGCTGAAAAAGCAAAAATCAAGGTAACCCCTCCTTTTACCGGACATTTTGTATCTTTTTCGCCTGTTATGACCAAACTACTGTGGCTTTTGCCCCTGTCCTTTTTATTGACGGCCTGTCCTTTTGAGTCAAATATGCCCCTGGAGAAGGCCCCGGTGGAACCGGTCGACTCAAGCCTCCTTGGTTTCTGGTATGGCATTGTAAAGGATGGCAGCGACTATTTCGGCATAGAAGCCCTGGAAATCAGCCGGCAATCGGATTCCCTTTATTCAGTTATTCGCTATGGCAAGGCAGTCAAGGGTGATATGATCCTGCCCGACACTTCCTTTTATACCGCCTACAGTTCCCGGGTCAGGGATCAATCCTTTATGAACCTGGCCGCCCTTGGCCCGGATGGTAAGCCCAGTAAGGTCTGGTATCTTTCTGCTTACAGCATGAGCCAGGATACATTGCAGGTCCGGACGGTCACCGAAACCTTTACCACCCGCAAATCCTTTCCCCGCCCCGAAGATTTTAAAAAGCTGGTACTTGATATGAGTCAAAACCGGAATATTTATGATGAACTCTTCACCCTTTCCTACCGGAAAATACCCAAACCAGCTTCCTTTGAGCCCTGATAATTTCAAGGGGATAAATTTTCCTGAAAACTAACCGTCAATCCCCTTCGATTCCCCTACTTTTGCGCAATTTGTTTTTTCAGCAACGATTACTGCCAGCTCACCAATTTAAAAACAAAAAATGCCTAAAGACAATTCGATCAAATCGGTGCTTATTATCGGCTCCGGCCCCATTATTATCGGACAAGCCTGTGAATTTGACTATTCCGGTACACAAGCCGCCAGAAGTCTGAGAGAAGAAGGAATTAAAGTCATTCTTATTAATAGTAACCCGGCCACCATTATGACAGACCCCATGATGGCAGACCGGGTTTATCTTTTGCCCCTCACCGTGGAGAGCATTGAACAGATTCTCCAGGAAAACCAGATTGATGCGGTGCTGCCTACGATGGGTGGACAAACCGCCCTCAACCTTGCCAAAGAAGCAGAAGACCTGGGATTGTGGAAACAATACAATGTGCGCCTGATCGGGGTGGATATCAAAGCTATTGACAAAGCCGAAGACCGGGAAAAATTCCGCCAGTGGATGATTCAGCTGGGCGTACCGGTAGCTACGGCCAAAACCGCCAACTCTTATCTCGAAGGAAAAGAGTTTGCCCAGCAGATCGGCTTCCCGCTGGTGATTCGGCCTTCCTTTACCCTCGGTGGTACAGGTGGCGGATTTGTACATGATAAAGAAGATCTCGATGAAGCCCTGAACCGTGGTTTACAGGCCTCGCCCATCCATGAAGTACTGGTGGAGAAAGCCGTACTTGGCTGGAAAGAATTTGAACTGGAACTGCTCCGCGATTCTGCCGATAATGTATGTATCATCTGTACGGTTGAAAACTTTGACCCTATGGGCGTGCATACCGGCGACTCCATCACCGTGGCCCCGGCCATGACCCTTAGTGATACCGGCATGCAGCTGATGCGGAATACCGCCATCATGATGATGCGTGACCTCGGTAATTTCGCCGGTGGTTGTAACGTACAGTTTGCGATGAGTCCCGATACGGAAGAAATCATCGCAATTGAGATCAATCCCCGGGTAAGCCGCTCCTCTGCCCTGGCCAGTAAGGCCACCGGTTATCCCATTGCGAAAATCGCGGCCAAACTCGCGATCGGATACAACCTGGATGAACTGGAAAACCAGATCACCAAAACCACGTCTGCTTATTTTGAACCGGCACTGGATTATGTAATTGTAAAAATCCCCCGCTGGAACTTTGATAAATTCAAAGGCGCCAATGATACCCTCGGACTGCAGATGAAGAGTGTGGGTGAAGTAATGGCCATTGGCCGGAGCTTTACCGAAGCCATTCAGAAAGCCTGTCAGAGTCTCGAAAATAACGCGGTAGGTTTAGGCTATTATGGCAAGAGCATGATGCATGCTGAAGAACTGCTGGAATATATCAAGACCCCGAAATGGGACCGGATCTTCCGGATCAAGGATGCCCTGATGGCAGGTATCTCGGTGGGTACTATTTCCAAAGCCACCAATGGTATTGACCGCTGGTTCCTCTATGAAATCCAGAAGATCTGTACCATCGAAAAAGAAATCGCCAAATACGACCTGGACACTTTACCCATTGAACTGCTGCGGGAAGCCAAGGTAAATGGTTTCAGTGATGAACAGATCAGCCGTATCCTTGAACACGGGGATGAGGAAGATGTATACAATAAAAGAAAGGAAGCCGGCATTACCCGGGTGTACAAAATGGTGGACACCTGCGCGGCGGAATTTGAAGCAAAGACACCCTATTTCTATTCCACGTTTGAAGGTGGAAACAGCAATGAAAGCAAGGTGTCGGATAAAAAGAAAATCATCGTACTCGGCAGTGGTCCCAACCGGATCGGCCAGGGTATTGAATTCGATTACTGCTGTGTGCACGGACTGTTAGCGATCAAAGAGTGTGGATATGAAGCCATCATGGTGAACTGTAACCCCGAGACCGTGAGCACCGACTTCGACATGGCGGATAAGCTTTACTTCGAACCGGTATATTGGGAACATCTCTGGGAAATCGTGGAGCATGAAAAGCCGTACGGCGTGATCGTTCAACTGGGCGGACAAACGGCCCTGAAGCTGGCCGAGAAACTGACACAGAAAGGAATCAAAATTATCGGCACCTCATACGATAGCCTGGATATCGCGGAAGACCGTGGACGGTTCAGTGATATGCTGAAAGAACTGGAGATCCCTTACCCCGCTTATGGAACGGCCTGGGATGTGGATGAAGCCATTGAAGTAGCCAATAAAGTAGGCTACCCCGTACTGGTTCGTCCTTCCTATGTACTCGGCGGACAACGGATGCGGATTGTGATTAATGATGATGAAGTGGAAAAAGCGGTAATCAGCCTGCTCAAACATATTCCCGGAAACAAGATCCTGGTGGATCATTTCCTGGATCGTTGCCAGGAAGCCGAGATCGATGCGATCTGTGACGGTGAAAAATTCCACGTGATGGGAATCATGGAACATATTGAACCGGCAGGTATTCACAGTGGCGACAGTAATGCAGTACTGCCTTACTTCAACCTTACCCCGCTGGAAGTACAGGATATGGTGGATTATGCCAAGAAGATCGCCCTGAAGCTGAATGTAAAAGGACTGCTCAATATCCAGTTTGCCATCAAGGAAGGAAAAGTATATGTGATCGAAGCCAATCCGAGAGCGTCCCGGACCACTCCGTTTATTGCTAAAGCTTACAACAAGCCTTACCTGAACTATGCCACTAAAGTCATGCTGGGTGAAATGAGGGTGCAGGACATTCCGGAAGAAAAATTCCTGGATGGATTTGCCATCAAGGAACCGGTATTCAGCTTTAATAAATTCCCGGGAGTGAATAAAGAACTCGGTCCGGAAATGAAATCAACCGGGGAAGCGATTCGCTTTATTAAAAACCTGCGTGATCCTTATTTCCGCCAGTTGTACAAAGACCGCAGTATGTACCTGAGTAAATAAAAAAAAGCTGTACCTGATTAGTGGTACAGCTGGTTAATGGGTAATGGCCTCTGTTGGAACCCCCGTGGTTGGACGGGTATAAATAAAATAAAGAGGATGGCTTAAATAATCAATGCATTACAAATCTACCGCCCGGCATCAGCCGGGCGTTTTTTTTATTCCCCCATAATCGGAATCATTTTCTGCCATTTTGTGTATTTAAATTTTACAATCATATGATTATTAATAAATTATCTTATTTAAAATATTTCATATATTGGATACACAAAAGTCAATTGTACGCAACCATTGAACCCAATAAAACATGCGGGCACCTTCCTCCTTTTTATGGCAGCTCATACAATCCCTCAACCGGAATGAGCGGCTTTATTTTAAACGAAACTATAAGCAAGCCGTTGGTGACGTGGACCGGCTTTATATCCGCCTATTTGATGCAATTGCTGCGCAGAAAGTATATGATGAAAAGGTATTGCTGGATAAATTCAGTCCGGTCCTGAACAAGAAAAATATCGCCTCACAAAAAAACTACCTGCAGAAACAGGTGGGAGATGCGTTGGTACAATATGAATCGATCCGGGATCCGGGCAAAGATGTATATGCAAGTATCCAGCTGATTCGCATCTACCGGAAAAAAGGACTTTATGATGAAGCCTTCTCGATCTGGAAAAAAGCAATTGAACTGGCCCGGAGCGGGGAAGCGTTTGCCATGTCAAACCTGCTGAAAACCGAGTTTGAAAAAATGGTCATCTTCAGTCCTTCCCACTCCGACCAGGATGAATTACTGGATATCTTCAAGAAAAATATAATCACCTATACGGAATATGCGGAGCTGATTACGTTGCGGGATATTTATACCGAGACCTTACTGCTGAAAAAGAAAACCCATTTCGGACAGGATAAACAGCTGCTTGACACTATTCATACATTGCTTGACCGGGTCAACCGGATCGATATGGCCAGTCAGGCCCATTCGTTCTGGTACCGGCACTATTACCTGATGAGCAAGGCCACCCTGCAATACCTTTTGAATGATATGGCCGGTTCCATGCAGTTACTTAAAACACATTTTTCAAACTGGAAAAAGCAGGACAAATTCGTGGCTACCCATGGGGAATTTTACATTGAACTTTTATACATGATCAACTATGCCGGTATTCTGTACGGGGAGTACGATTATGTAACAGCAGTCTTCAATGACCCGCTGAATAAACAGATTACCGATCCTTCTCACCGGGCTTATTTTGAAGTAACCCGTTACCTGGCCCTCAATAAAATCTATAATAAAACCGCCCGCTATGAAGAAGTAAAGAAATTGCTGGTTGTGATGAAGGCAAATTATACCAGTTGGGAGCCCTCCCTGACTGATGAACTCAACAGCACCCTGAGTTTTTCCATGGGGGTGGGCTGTTTTGCACTGGAACAATATGAAGATGCGCTTTTCTTTACCCGCCGTGCTATAACGGCATTCCCGGAAGGGTCGCGGGATGAACACAATGCCGTAGGTCAGTTACTGCTCCTGCTGATAACCTGGTGCCTCAATAACGCACGCCTGTTTGATGCTCAGTACAAAGCCACTTACCAGTTTTTTTATAAACGCAAAAAAAAGCAGGTATTTGAAACAGCCCTGAAACAGTGTCTGCACCGGTGCTTCTATATGACTGAACAAAAAAAGAAAATACAGGAATTCAAAAAGGCCCTGCAATTGCTGGAGGAAAACAGGAACAACCCCATTCAGCAACGGGCTTTTGCCATTTTTAATTTCGAAGGATGGCTGCAGAGCAGGCTGCTACGGATCTCTTACAGACAGTACGTGGAGAAAAAAGTCAGGGCGGAACTGAAAGAGGCTGTTTAAATTTAGGGTATGAAACAAGCACTCAGTGACCTCCTTCTCCGGCTGGAGAATACAGTAAATGGCGAACCCTGGTTTGGCCGTTCCGCCCTTTCCCTGCTGAAAGAAGTCAATCCTGAAGGGGTTTTCATGAAGACAGGAAACGGCGGACACTCCCTGGCCGATTTGCTCTGGCACATGATTACCTGGGCTCAGTTTACCCTGGACCGGCTGGAGAAAAAGCAGGAAAAAGATATGGCCGCTTTTGAATCACTCGACTGGCGAACCATTGACCCCGCGATACACAGCTGGAAAAACGGAATAAAGGAATTTACATTGATCTATGGAAAGATCAGTGACCTGCTAAAGAAAAAAAACGATGCCTTCCTGGAAGAAAAAGTCGACTACCGGGATTACAATGTACAATTCCTGCTCAATGGTCTTATTGAGCATACGATTTACCACCTGGGACAAATCGCCTATGCACAAAAACAGCTGAACTGAGTATACCCGTAAAGTAGTATTGTCTGGCAGCAGGAGCCTGATTAATTTGAGCCATGGCTCTCTATGGCAGCAACCCCCTGAAACGCAGTCCCATCCTGCAAATCCTGATTCCTTTTAGTATTGGTATCCTTTACCAGTATTACCTGTCCATGCCCCAATGGTTAGTGATCATCCTGATTCCGGTTTCGCTGACCGGACTCCTCATATTCCACCGCATACCGGTATTGGCCCGTTTCCGGCACTCCATGTTATCCGGAATCTTCACGGCTATACTCTTCTTTTCATTGGGAGCAGCCTTATGCCGGAACCAGGATATCCGGTTACAAGATAATTGGTATGGTCACCAGCTAAGGGATACCAGCTCACTATTGTTGGTACTGGAAGAGCCCCTGGTTGAAAAATCAAAATCATTTAAAGCGATTGCTGCCGTCAGGGCCAGTATAAATAATAATCAGGCGGAAGCAGTCCATGGCAGATTGCTTATTTATTTCAGCAAAGACAGTGTGGTACAGTCACTCGGATATGGCTCAAGACTGATCATCCGTCAGCCGGTCCGTGAAATAAAAAGTGCTGGCAATCCCGGGGCCTTTGACTTTAAACAGTACTCCCTTTTCCAGGGTATCACGCATCAGGTATATCTCCGGCCAGTTGATTATGAAGTATTGCCTGGAAAGGAACAAAACTGGTTCAGGAAACAACTCTTCATATCCGGACAATTCCTGGTACAGCTGTTGAAGCGATATATCCCCGGGCGCCTGGAATCAGGAATCGCCGAAGCCCTGTTGATTGGCTATAAACAGGACCTCGATCCGGAAATCGTACAGTCCTACAGCAATACAGGGGTGGTGCATATCATTGCTATATCCGGACTGCACCTGGGACTGATCTATTGGTTGCTACTGCTTTTACTGAAACCACTGAACAAATCAAAAAAGACCCGCTGGTTACATGCCGCACTGGTCATAGCCGGACTCTGGACCTTCAGCTTCCTGGCCGGGGCACAACCTTCTGTTCTCCGCTCAGCACTGATGTTCAGCTGTATGGTCCTGGGTAATTCAGTAAACCGCAAATCACCGGCCATCAACTCGCTGGCCGTATCTGCGTTTATACTTCTCTGTTATAATCCGTTCTGGCTATGGGACGCCGGCTTCCAGTTGTCTTATGCCGCTGTACTGAGTATCCTGCTGTTTAATCAACCGGTTTACAACTGGTTTTATGTAAAAAACAAACTACTCGACTATGCCTGGAAGATGAATGCGGTGACCATTGCGGCCCAAATACTCAC